>JARRJV010000024.1:0-31713 GCA_037388825.1 Acidiferrobacteraceae bacterium
GTCGTTGCTCAGGGGGACGTCGTCCACGTACAGGGAGTGTGTACCCTCAGTGGCGTAGACTCCGAGACCATACGGATCCCCGATCTGCCAAACGCTGCTGGCGTTACTGCCGCCTTTGGCCCACTTGCTCAGATTGCCTTCGAATCCATCGGAGAACAGATTGCTGGGTACGTCGCCTACACTTGGACAGTAACTGGCATCGGGAGCTGTCGCCCCCGTGGGCGCCGGCGTGGCCATTTCCACGGCAGTAGTCGCCGCCTGTACGCTATCGGTGCAGTCGGCATTGGTGATGCCGTGGGTGCCGACGAGATTGAGGCAGCCCTGGTACAGGGCGTTGGACAGGTCGAAGTAGTCCGAGCCCGAGGTCAGCAGGTGGGTTTGAACCTCGTAGTAGATTTGCGCTGCCTTGTCGATGCCGATGCCGGTAACCGTAACTGGGCCTGAGCCTGGGTCGAACGTCCCACCGTCCACCATTAACGCCGCGGCGTGATTGCCGATGCCGCTGTTGGTATGGACGCCGCCATTGTCGCCGGAACCAATGGCATAGTACGTGGTATCGGACATCCTGTTCGGTTGGCCATGGTCGTTGGGAGTCCACATGCTGCGTATGACGCCGATCACCGAACCTTCGCCCAGTTCCCAACGCGTCCCGGAAGGCGGGAGTGAGACGGGGACGTCGCTGGCACCGCGGCCATTGGTGAGATCCACGAACTCGCCGAAGACATCGGACATGGACTCGTTTATGGCGCCCGACTGGTACCAATAGAACAGATCCGAGGTACGGCTGGTAACGCCATGGGTGAGTTCGTGGGCGTCAACGTCGTCACCCTCGGGCATGCCATTGCAGTAGACCATCTGCTTGAGGCTGTCGACCCAGGCCGCGTTCGGGCATAAGCCGCCGGCATAGGCGAAATCAAAATGCACACTGGAGACAATGGTCATACCCTTGTCGTCGATGCTGTCCCGCCCGAAATGGTTCTTGTAGAAATCGTAGGTGTCGCCCGCGTACAGGCTCGCGGTGTTGGCATCAGTGTCGGAGGCCGTACAGTTGTCGGCCGTGCTCTCACTGCACAACAAAGTCCCGGGAAGCTGGCTCGTCGAGGTTACCGAAGTGGCGTCGTAGGTCTTGCGGCTCTTGGCGTGTTCCACCTGGGTGAAGTGCAGGGCGATGCCGCCCTTTCTTGCGTCGATCAGTACAAATTCATCGATCATGGCCTGTGGGCCTGATGTGACATCCATGCGCCAGACCAGCAGCGGGCCGGGTCCGGCGGGCCCAATCAGTTCCGGCGCATAAATAGACAGTACCGGCGTGGAAGCTGCCAGTTGCGAGGTGCCGACCTTGTAGAATGCGGCCACCGCGTCTACAGCCCGTTGCTCAGCTTCGGTGGCTGTCAGGGTCGGCGTGGGGTCCAGGGAAATGTTGGCCTTGGCTTCGCCGTTCATGGATGACATGCGACCCTCGGCATCCATGTTGACGATGAGTTCGCCGCCAATCACTGGCAATCCCTGGTAGACCTGCTGGTAGCGCACCATGGAACGCCCGTCGGGGGTATCGAGCTCTTTCATGGTCGTCAGCTCGGTCGCTGGATCCTTGACTCCGAAAAGGGATGCATACTTGTCCAGGGCCGCCATCGCATTGTTGCCGGGGGCCAGGCCCTGGGCCATGCCGGGGAGGGCGAGTCCCTTGCCATGGTCGGTGCCGATGAAGACTACGTGGCCACTGCGTGGGCTGCGGCTGACCCTTGCGCCCTGCGAGGTAAGCCCCTGGATCAGGGTCTGTTCGCCCGTTCCCTTGGCCGACTTCGCAGGCGCGGCACCGAGATCGCCGGAAAATACAAGCAGCGCCGCTGTAGCAACAAGGAATAGCCGACGAATACGTCCGTGGTTCATTGTTTCTCCTCCCGTCCGGGGTCGTTCTTGATCGTGGCCCGCTGGTTCAGCAGGACGGTTTCTTCTTTTCCGGCGACAGCTTGCGAGCCATCGTCGATGACAGCATATGGACGAGCCGGTAGTCGCTGGAGCCGACGACACTCATGTTGTCGTAGCGTCGCTGGATTGTTTGCCCGTCCGCTTTCAATGTCAAAGTGTAGTCAAAACAATCGAAACATTTCGAACGGCCCGATTTGCCGGCGGGCGGTGCCGCAAACGAAGAACGAACCAGGGATGCAAGCTTCTTGAGTTCCGGCGGCTTCAGTTGTCCGTCGACGTGCTTCTTCAGCTTCTCGTCATCAAGCGATAACCGACCATCCTGATCAACTTCAATCTGCTGGCGAACGCCGGCGAATCCCCCGCTGACCGCAAGCCGGACTGACCAGGAGGTGGTCGTACCCGTGTCCGCTGCCGCATCTTGAACCTTCGTCGTGCCGCAGGCAGCGATCAGGAAAGCGGCCGACAGAAGGGTGGCAACACCTCGCCATTTTCTTCGATTTCGATATACCGCAAGCATAGGGATACATCCTAGCAGGATTCCGATTGCTCGATTAAAGGCCGAAGTACCGACGTATAGAGGCTTGCGCCGGCGTGAAATCGGGAGGGGAAATGGTGGCCAGGGACAGAATCGAACTGCCGACACGGGGATTTTCAATCCCCTGCTCTACCAACTGAGCTACCTGGCCGCTGCAAGGCCGGCGAATTATAGAGAAGAAGCCGGTTTTTGTAAAAATCCGCCGCGCGGTGCCGGAGTGCGGAATGGAGGGCCTACTTGGCGGCCGGAGGCTGGTAGTCCGGCGGGACCTCGGCACCCTCGCCGAAAAAGAACTGTTCCATCTGCTCCTCGATCATCTTCCGCGCCTTGGGGTCCAGGGGATTCAGGCGGTATTCGTTGATGAGCATGGTCTGGTGGTTAAGCCAGAGCTGCCAGCCTTCCTTGGATACGTTCTCGAATATGCGCTTGCCCAGCTCCCCGGGATAGGGCGGGAAATCCAGGCCCTCGGCTTCTTTGCCCAGCTTCACACAATGCACCATACGACTCATGAATCGGTCCTCAGTTGATCGAGCAGGCGTTTCACCGGTGCGGCAAGCCCGCGTTTTTCGGTCCGGTCGAGGTTATACCAGAGTGTATCCCCCTTCTCCATGACTCCCCCGCTTGTCCCCACGGCATGCGCGGTTACCGGAGTGATGGTCAGGTGGAAGTGGCTAAAGGTGTGCCGGATAGGGGGAGCGTCCCCGTCAAGCTCGATCGCGAAACCGTACTCACGCCTGAACCAACGGCGCAGGTCATCAGGGTCGCTCGTGCGGTGTTCGGGGAAGCTCCACAGTCCGCCCCAGATGCCCGAAGGGGGACGCTTCTCCATCAGCACCGCGGTGCGGTCACGGTCGCGCACCATCAACATGGTTGTGCTGCGCTCGGGCAATGACTTCTTCGCCGCCTTTCCGGGATAACGTTCCGGCTCGCCGTTCTGCCGCGCAAGACATCCCCGTGAAACCGGACAGTCGCCGCATAGCGGATTGCGCGGCGTGCACACCGTTGCCCCGAGATCCATGATCGCCTGGGTGTAGTCGGCCACCCGGGTACGCGGAGTATATTGTTCTGCCAGGCCCCACAGCGTTTTCATTGTGGCGCTGCTGTTTGCAGGACCATTCACAGCGTGCACGCGGGCAAGTACCCGTTTCACGTTTCCGTCGAGGATGGGATGGCGCTGCCCGCGGGACAGGGACAGGATGGCGCCGGCGGTGGAGCGGCCAATGCCCGGCAGGGCCGACGCCTGTTCCAGGGTGCGCGGAAAACGACCGCCGTGTTTGCTCATGACCTGTTGGGCAGCTTTCTGCAGATTGCGTGCGCGGGCGTAGTAGCCCAGGCCCGTCCAATGGTGCAAGACATCGTCCATGGACGCCTCCGCCAGGGATCTGATCGAGGGGAAGCGACGTATGAAGCGGCGGTAGAAGGGGATTGTCGTAGATACGCGGGTCTGCTGCAGCATGATCTCCGAAACCCAAACGCGATACGGGGTACGGTGGCTTTGCCAGGGCAGGGATGTGCGGCCGTGGCGGTCGAACCACTTCAGAAGACGGCGCCGGAACTCGGTCGGCTCTATCATGTATACCCTATTTCGGAGGCAGTCCCAGGCGCTTGCGCAGTTCCTCTTGCAGATCGCGTTGAATCTTCTTTTTCTCCTTGTCGATCTTTTTCTGTACCGCCCGCTTTGCCTGCTCCTGCAGCTCGTAGGCGACCGCATCGCCAATGATCTTCTGCCCGTTCATGCCGGCAAGTTTGCCTTTCAGGGGAATGTGGAAAATGGACAGGGGGCACTTGGTCTTTTCCAGCAGCCGTACCTCGGCCAGGTAGTTGATGGTGCCGCGGCCCTGGGCGACCGTGCCGGCCCCGGTGGCCTCGAACAGCTTGCCGGAAAGTTTCAGATCCCGGTTGTCGACCACGCCAGTGCGTATGGTCGCCGAGGCGCCGAGACTGGCGAACGGGGTGACGGAATCCTCCGGCGCCTTGGTCTTGATGTAGCGACCGGCCTCACAGCTCTTGATGACGGTGTCGTATACGTCCACTCCCCGCAGGCTGCCGTTCCGCAGCGAGCCCGACGCCGTGCCGTTGAGACTGCGCAGGAAATCGTCGGTATCGATTCCGCGGGCGGTCAGCTTCGCTTGTACGTTCCCGGTGCCGGAGAAGCGGTCGAAGATACCCGTATCCTTAAGCAGCCCACCGACCTCGACACCGCTGAGTTTTTCGTCCAGGTTGAACCGGGGGGCACCCTGACGGACATCGATCGTGGTGTTGCCGGCGTAGCGTCCGCCATACAGCTGTGCGCTGTTGGGCCCCAGCCTGGCCAGACCGTTCTTTGCAGTCATGCGAATGGAGATGTTTGTGGAACGGATGCCGAAGGCGGTCAGTTTGCCGATTTGAGCGTGGCCCCGGGCATCGAGTTTTTTCAGAAGCGCAATCGGGATCCCTGCCGCAGGTGCAGTCTTGGCCTTCGTTCCGGCCTTGGCCTTGGCAGGGCTCAGGTACCGATCCAGATCCACGCCATCGGCCGCGAGATCGAAGTCGATCGCCGGCAGTGAGGCGAATCGGGCCGAGGCGGAGCCCGTGACCGTGGTGTCGTCCAGCTTGAGTTTCAGCTTGCGCAGATAGATGTGGGACGGCGTCCCGTCCACAGTCGCGCTGGCACTGGCGTGGGTCAGGGCCTTCGCGTCTGCAGTGGCATAGTGCACGCCCAGCGTCTTCAACAGTTCCGCAAGATTGAAATCGGCGACCGAGACCTCGCCGCTGACAGAGGGTGTTGTCAGCAAATGCGCTGCGTCGACCTTCGCCCGAACCGTCAGCGGGCCGAGCCTCAGCTCGACCTCGCGGGCACGCAGGGTCTGCTTCTCCGGATCGACCGTTACCTGACCCTTGAGGTCGACACGGGTGCGCAGCACCGGTTTTCCGCTGCGAAGGTCGAAACCAAGATTCACGTTCACCGGCTGTGCCGGAGCAATGGCGCCGGTGCGCAGTGCAAGCCTGTCGATAACCAATGGCGCCCCCGCCTTGGCATCGTCCCAGCGGAAGGTACAGTTTCGGATATCGATCCCGTCGTCGATGCGGAAGCTGCCAATCGCACCGGCTGCCGCCGCCGGGCTGGTGCCGCCCGCGGGCACCTGGGCCTTCGCCCCTTTTGCCCGCTGCGAGGCCTCGATCATGTCGTCCCAGTTGTTGCGCCCATGACGGTCGCGCGCCAGGTTCAGTTGCAGGCCGTCCAGTTTTACCTTGTCGATCACGATCTGCTTGTGCAGCAGCGGCCACAGGCGAACGCTTACAGCGACCGAATCGATTTGCGCAAAGGGCAGCTTGCCGAAACCCGGGGCGTTGCTCAGGCGCGTCTTGCCCAGATCCAGGGCGATGGACGGAAACACCGACAGGCCGATCTCGCCCTCCATGGTCAGTTCGCGGCCAGTCTGTTTCTTCACCGCCTCTGCGATTTGGGGCTTGAACTGATTGGCGTCGATCAGAAGCGGGAGTGCGATCACCGCGACGATGAGAAGGGCGATGATCGCGCCCAGGGTAATGGCAGTGATTTTCAGCAGTTTCTTCACATGCTGTCCCGGTTGGCGGTTGGAGCGGGTGATGGGAATCGAACCCACGTCATCAGCTTGGGAAGCTGAGGTTCTACCATTGAACTACACCCGCAGCAGCCGGACGGCAAGGCCGATCCGGCCCCGTATAATATGGTAATCGCCGCCGGAAGGTAAGGCGGCTTGGCGCCCGCGAGCGGCCGGACGGACCAGGGGTGCGTCCCGCTGCGGATCGCAATACAATACCCGGTCCCCGATCCAGACCCCGGCCGGTGCCGGGCACCCGTCCATGAAGATTGTGCTGAACGGCGAAGAACGCGAACTGGCCGCGCCAACCACGGTGGCGCAACTGCTGCGCCAGATCGGCCTGGCCGAAAAACGGGTCGCGGTCGAGGTGAACCTGGAAATCGTCCCCCGGAGCGAGCATTCGCGTCACGCGCTCAGTGATCGTGACCGGGTCGAAATCGTACAAGCCATAGGTGGTGGATAATGAGTACCCCCGTATCCCGAATCGAGTCCCCCGCGTCCGGCGCCGGGGTGGAAGACCGGCCGCTGGTGATCGCCGGTCGCGAATATCGCTCGCGGCTGCTGACGGGCAGCGGCAAATACACGGATCTGGACGAAACCCGCTTGGCAACCGAGGCCAGTGGCGCCGAGATCGTCACCGTCGCTGTGCGCCGGTCCAATATCGGCCAGAATGCGGATGAGCCCAACCTGCTGGATGCGATTCCGCCAGATCGCTACACCATCCTCCCGAACACCGCCGGTTGCTATAACGCCACCGACGCCGTGCGTACCTGCCGCCTGGCGCGGGAACTGCTGGACGGTCACGACCTGGTGAAACTGGAAGTACTGGGTGACGAAAAGACCCTGTTTCCGGATGTGGTGGAGACCCTGGCTGCGGCCGAGACCCTGGTGGCCGACGGCTTCAAGGTCATGGTCTACACCAATGATGATCCCATCATGGCCAAACGTCTCGAGGAAATCGGTTGTGTCGCGGTCATGCCCCTGGCGGCACCCATCGGTTCCGGGTTGGGGATACGCAATCCGTACAACATCATCACGATCCTTGAGCAGGCATCGGTGCCCGTGATCGTCGACGCCGGCGTGGGGACGGCTTCGGACGCCGCCATCGCCATGGAACTGGGCTGCGACGGTGTGCTCATGAATACGGCCATTGCCGCCGCACGCGATCCCGTGTTGATGGCCTCGGCCATGAAGAAGGGAATCGAGGCCGGTCGAGAGGCCTATCTCGCCGGACGCATACCCCGTCGCCGCTTTGCCTCGGCCTCCTCGCCGATTGACGGCACCTTCTTCTGATCCCGCGCGGCCGCACGCGGCCGCGCTCCTGTCCGCCATGCATTCCGCCCAGCCCCGACGCCGCCCGGTCCGAAGCTACGTGCGCCGCGAAGGCCGCATGACCGCGGCCCAGGAGCGCGCGCTGCAGGAGCTGTGGCCGCGCTATGGAATTGAGCTGGAAAACAACAGCATCGATCCCCGGTCTCTGTTTGGCCGGGAAGCGCCGCTGATGCTGGAAATCGGATTCGGCAACGGCGACGCGCTCATCCAGATGGCCGCCGCGCACCCGGAGAACGACTATATCGGTATGGAAGTGCATCGCCCCGGTGTCGGCAGCCTGATGCTGCGCCTGGAGCAGGACGGAATTGAAAACGTCCGCGTGATCGCCACCGATGCGAGTGAGGCCTTGCCATGTTTTCCGGACGGCTCTCTCGATGCCGCCTATCTTTTCTTTCCCGATCCGTGGCCGAAGAAGCGACATCACAAGCGCCGTCTGGTACAGCCACGTTTTGTGGAAGTGCTGACGCGCAAGCTCAAGCCCGGTGCGGTGTTCCATCTGGCCACGGACTGGCACGACTATGCGGAACAGATGCTCGCGGTCCTGGAGCAACAGGCGCAGCTCGAGAACCTTGCCGGCCGTGGGTGCTATGCGCCACGTCTGGTGGAACGGCCCCGGACCCGATTCGAGCGCCGCGGCCTGCGCCTGGGTCACGGTGTCTGGGACCTGGCATTTCGTCGACGCGCCGTATGACCGGGCCGGTACGAACCTACCAGCTCCATATCGAGCTCAGCCGCCGGGCACACATAGAAATTGGACGCCTGGGTCGCCATACCCTGGCCGCCGGGCGCTATGTGTACACCGGCAGCGCGCGTCGGGGAATGGAGGCGCGGATTCGCCGCCACCTTTCCCGCGACAAGAAGCCCCACTGGCATATCGACTATCTGCTGCTGCACCCGGCGGCGCGTGTGATCGAGGTGCGCCGTTTCCGCGCAGGCGAGTGCGAGGTCAACCGCCGCGGAACCGGAATGGTTCCGGTTCCGGGATTCGGCGCCAGCGATTGCCGTGCCGGCTGCGGAAGCCATTTGCGCTTCCTGGGCGGCCTGTAAGCAGGTGAAGGTTTCGTGTAGGCTTGCGGTTCCCTCGAGCCGGGCCGGACGAATGGGAGCAGGACCAAGGCAAGACCGAAATTCATCAAGAAGCCCGGGAAAACGGTAGAAATCAATGAGTTTGGAACGCAAGCACAGTTACACGCGCGAGGAGCTACTCGCCTGCGGCCATAGCCAGCTGTTCGGAGACAAGAATCCCGAGACCCCGCTGCCGCCGCTACCCCTTCCGCCGATGTTGATGTTCGATCGCATCACGAAGATGACCGAGGAGGGCGGGGCCCGGGGCAAGGGCGAGATCATCGCCGAACTGGACATCAACCCGGACCTCTGGTTTTTCGCCTGCCATTTTGAGGGGGACCCGGTGATGCCCGGCTGCCTTGGGCTCGATGCCATGTGGCAGTTGCTGGGCTTCTACCTCGGCTGGATGGGAGGCATCGGCCGCGGTCGCGCCCTGGGATCCGGGGAAGTAAAATTTTTTGGCCAGGTGACGCCAGAGAACAAGCTCGTTACCTATCGCCTGGATCTCAAACGCATCATCATGCGCAAGCTGATCATGGGCATTGCCGACGGGTCCCTGTCAGTGGACGGCAAGGAGATCTACAGCGCAAAGGATCTGCGTGTTGGTCTGTTCACCTCAACTGAAAACTTCTGACGGGGGGACATACCAGTGAGACGGGTCGTAGTCACGGGAATGGGGGTTGTATCCAGCATCGGAAACAACAAGCAGGAGGTGCTGGATTCGCTGCGTGAGGGCCGTTCCGGAATCGAGTTTGCCCAGGAATATGCCGACCACGGGTTCCGCAGCCAGATCCATGGCGCCGTCCATGTCGATACCGAGGCCCTGATCGATCGCAAGCTGCGGCGCTTCATGGGCGATGCCGCGGCGTTCAACTACATCGCCATGCGCGAGGCCCTGGAAGACGCGGGCCTGGGCGAGGATGAAATCTCCGATCCACGCTACGGAATCATCGTCGGCTCGGGTGGCGCCTCCCACGCCAATATCGTGCTCACTGCCGACATCCTGCGTGAAAAGGGCGTCCGCAAGGTGGGTCCGTACATGGTGACGCGGACCATGGGCAGTACGGTTTCGGCCAACCTCGCCACCGCGTTCAAGATCAAGGGCGTCAACTACTCCATCAGTTCCGCCTGTTCCACCTCGGCCCACTGCATTGGCAATGCCATGGAGCTCATCCAGTGGGGCAAGCAGGACATGGTCTTCGCCGGCGGCGGCGAGGAACTGGGCTGGGCCTCCTCGGCCATGTTCGATGCCATGGGCGCCCTGTCGACCAAATACAATGATCGGCCCGCGGAGGCGTCGCGCGCGTTCGATGTCGCTCGCGATGGCTTTGTCATTTCCGGTGGCGGTGGCCTGCTGGTGCTGGAAGAACTGGAGCACGCGAAGGCCCGCGGCGCGAAAATCTACGCCGAGGTGGTCGGTTACGGTGCGACCTCGGACGGCTACGACATGGTCGCGCCCTCGGGCGAGGGTGCGGTGCGCTGCATGCAGCAGGCCCTGTCGACCGTGGATGGGCCGGTGGGTTACATCAACGCCCACGGCACCAGCACCCCGGCCGGCGATATTCCCGAACTGAACGCGGTGCGTGAGGTGTTCGGCGACAAGTGCCCACCCGTCAGTTCCACGAAATCCCTGACCGGCCACGCCCTGGGCGCCGCCGGCGTGAACGAGGCCGTCTACAGCCTGCTGATGATGGAAGCCGGGTTTTTGTGTGCGTCGGCGAACATCAACGAGCTGGATCCGGCAGCCGAAGGAATGCCCATTCTGCGCGAGCGCGTGGATAACGTGGATGTCACCGCAGTAATGTCCAACAGCTTTGGCTTCGGCGGTACCAATGCCTCGCTCGTATTCCGGCGTCTGCGCGACTAGCCGCCGCCCGTTGCCGGCTCCCAGTCGGCGCGCACCACCTGCCATTCGCCATCGATCTTGCGCCAGCGGGTGGTAACGGCGTAATACTGGGCGCGTTCGGGCAGAAAACCGGTACCGCCGGCAACAGCGGCGTGAAACCTGACGTCGGCTTCATTCCCCAGCACATCGATTCGCAGTCCGGTCAGGAGAATATGGATCTTCGGGTTACGAAAATACTGTGCAGCGAGATAGGCACGTACTTGCCGCGCGTTCATGTCCTCGGCACCGTGGAAACCGGGTGCCAGCCGGTCGAGCACCGGCCCCGACTGACGATGTTCCACTGCCGTGACCATGGTGTCGATCGCCTGGCGAATCAGGGTCTCGTCCGGCGTGCGGGAGCAGGAAACGAGCAGCAGGGTGGTCAGTATCAGCAATATTGCGCGCATGGCCGGATCAATCTGAAGAGGGAATCAGGGCATGGTACCCCAGGATAGACAGCAAGGTATCCCGCTGTTCGATCTCTTCGGTCGCGCGAACTGGTGTCTGGCGAAGACCGACGCGGGAGCGAAGCAGCAGGAGACCCATGCAGCGGCCGCGGCCTGGCGTGCCGGAGAGTTGGTGCTGGACCGTACAGCTGCGGCCAAGGTACCCGACGAGGCCGGTCGCCCGCCGCGGCCCCTGCTCGTGCCACCGGGCAAGCTTGCGTCCCGGGGGCCCGGCAGCCCCGAGGGCCGCGCTGCCCTGGTCCACGCCCTGGCCCATATCGAATTCAACGCGATCAATCTTGCCTGGGACGCGGTCGCCCGTTTCCGCGACATGCCGCGAGAGTTCTACGGCGACTGGATCCGGGTGGCGGACGAGGAGGCGCGGCACTTTGGTCTCTTGCGCGCGCGCCTGGTGGAGCTTGGCCACGACTACGGAGATTTTGACGCCCACAACGGCCTGTGGGAAATGGCCCGAAAGACTTCGGCCGACGTGCTTGTGCGTATGGCCCTGGTGCCCCGGGTGCTGGAGGCGCGCGGCCTGGATGTGGCACCAGACATGATCTCGCGCCTGCGACGGGCGGGTGACGAAGATACGGCGGCGATCCTGGAAATCATCCTGCGCGAGGAAGTGGGTCACGTGGAGATCGGCTCGCGCTGGTTCGGGCATGTGTGCCGGCAACGGGGCCTCGATCCGGTCCAGACCTGCGAAGATCTGTGGCGGGAATACGCCGGCGGCGCCCTCAAGGTGCCGCTGAACCTGGAGGCGCGCCGGCGCGCCGGATTCAGTGACGAGGAGCTGGACCTGGTCACGCGCCTCGCGGACCGTTCACCACGATAGCTGTTCAGGACGACGGGCCCTGTTGCTCGTCCGTGTCCGCCGCAATCGCCGCCTCGAGGAGGTCGATTCGTTCGCGAACTCGTGCGCTGGCATCGGCGCCTGCGGGAAATGCCTTGTGCAGCAGCGAGAGCAGTTCGCGCTTCTGGCTGGAATCGAAAAGCCCCAGCACGGCACGAAAGGAGTGTTCGTCCGCGGAAAGCAGGGTGGGCAGGAGTTCATCACGGGAGAACGGCGGGTCGGGGCGCAACAGGTCGGCGACCAGCGGGATTTCCAGCATGGCCAGGTGGGCGGTACGGGCGGCGGCCTCTTCCGCCAGCTCGGTGAGGGCAAGGGTATCGTCGCCTGCGGCACGACGGACCGTGTCATTGATCGCATCGAAAAGTCGCGCCAGCGCCTGCTTCTCCCTGGTCCGGTCGCCGGCGATGGTGTGTGCCCGTTCGTACAGCATATCCACGCGTTGGCGCAGGGCAAGGATGCGTTCGCTGCCGGTGCTCGCTTCCAGCTGTGACACTTCCTCCAGCAGTTCCTGGAACTGTTTCTCGAAATCGCGCGCGTCGCGCGCATCGCGTTCCCGGGCCCGTTCGAGCTCATCCAATTGGATATCGCGCAGGGTCGGCGGGAATAGCGGGTTCTCGTGTCGGCGCTTCAGCTGTCTTTCGTAGGCGCCGGGATGGCTTTCGAATTCGATCGACATGGTCTGTTCACATTACTCCAACAGGATTTGACGAGAATGGGAGTCGTCTGGTCGCGGGCCCGAAAACCGCGGATTTTCCCTGAGTTTTGCGGAACGCTGGCTTGCATCACAGGGTCAATCGGGCTAGCGTAGCGCCGAAATCCCGAAGGAGATTGTCCGATCCTGTTACGAGTTCATAAGCGGTGGCGGCCCGCGCGCCTCGTGGCCGCGCTGACAGTCTTTGGTCTGCTCGCGATGGTATCAGGATGCGCCTCGCTGGTCTCTGCATCCATGGGTCGTCTGGCCGATAGCCTCACCAATGGCATTCTGAACCAGAACGATCCGAAAACGGTTGCCGACGGCGCGCCAGCTTATTTGCTGCTCGTGGACGGCTTGATCGAAGACAATCCCCGGGATCCGTCACTGCTCGGGGCCGGGACCAAGTTGTACAGCGCCTATGCATCGGTTTTTGTTTCCGACCACGAGCGCCGGCTGCGCATGACGGAGAAGGCCCTGGACTATGCGGGGAGGCGATTGTGTGTGCTACACAAGGCCGCGTGCGGTGCGCGTTCCATGCACTTCGGTCGATTCAGCAAGGTAGTCGCAGGCCTGGACAAGGACGATGTACCCGCGCTGTACGATTTTTCCGTTGCCTGGGCCGGATGGATACAGGCGCGCAGCGACGACTGGAGCGCCATTGCCGATCTGGCCCAGGTGCGCGCCGGTCTGGAGCGCGTTGTGGCGCTGGACGGGAAATACGAGAATGGCGGCCCGCAAATGTATCTTGGCGTGCTTGCCACCCTGGTGCCGCCCACCCTGGGCGGCAAGCCGGAGGTCAGCCGGAAATATTTCGATCGTGCCGTGGAACTGTCGGGTGGGCGCAATCTCATGATCAAGGTCCAGTACGCGGATCACTATGCGCGGGTCGTATTCAATCGCCCCCTGTACGAGCGCCTGCTGAAGGAAGTGCTGGGCGGAAAAACGGTAGCGCCTGGGTTAACCTTGAGCAATACCCTGGCCCAGCAAGAGGCACGCAAGATGCTGGCAAAGGCGCCTGAGATTTTCTGATCCGGCGCGGGAATCGAGAACCGAGGAAGCAGGTATGAAATCAGGAAGTTTCCGGGCGCGGTCCTTCGCGTCCGCAGTGGCAACTGCCGCATTGCTCCTGGCATTTGTGATGCCCGGGAGCGCCGGCGCGGTTACCCTGAAGATTGCCACACTGGCGACGGACGGTACGACGTGGATGAAGCTGGTCCGTGGTGGAGCCGACGAGATTACCAAGCGCACCCAGGGCAGGGTGACGTTTCGTTTCTATCCCGGCGGCGTCATGGGAAGCGACAAGAGCGTGCGGCGCAAGATCCGGGTAGGTCAGCTGCAGGGCGGAGTGATGACCGGCGGCATACTTTTCGATGTCTATCCGGACAGTCAGCTCTACAGCATGCCCTTGGCATTCAGCAACTACAAGGATGTGGACTATGTTCGCAAGCACATGGACAAACGCATCATGGCCGGTGTGGAGAAAGGTGGTCTGGTAACCTTCGGGATTTCTGAAGGAGGGTTCGCCTACATCATGTCCAAGGAACCCATCCGCAGCATTGACGATCTGCGCAAGACCAAGGTCTGGGTACCGGAGGGCGATGTGATTACTCGCACCATGTTCGAGACTGCGGGTGTAACGCCGATCCCCTTGCCCCTCGGTGACGTCTACACCGGTCTGCAGACGGGTCTGGTCACAACCGTGGGTACATCCCCGGTGGGCGCGATTGCGCTGCAGTGGTATACGCAGGTGAAATACGTAACCGATGTCCCGCTCATGTACATATTCGGTGTGCTGGCCGTCGACAAGAAGGCCTTCTATCGAATCGCGCCCGGAGACCGCAAGATCGTCCGTGAAGTGATGGAACGGGTTTTCGCACAAATGAACCGGGACACCCGCGCGGATAACCGCAAGGCCAAGGAGGCATTGCACAAGCAGGGTCTCAAGTTCGTGACGCTACCGCCATCGGAGATGAAGCGACTGCGCAAGATCGTTAACGAGGCGCGTGTGAAGCTGGGCAAGATGGGGTACTACACACCCAAGATGTACGCAGCCATGGAGCGGTATGTAGAAAAGTCCCATCGCAAGCAAGGACTCGCGGCGCACTAGGAAATGTCGGACACCAGCCCTGCACATAGCCACCGGGTTCTGCGCGTACTGGCAAGGATCGAGGACGCGCTCCTGGTTCTGATGCTGCTTGCGCTGGTCGTGCTGTCTGCCGGCCAGATCCTGCTTCGCAACCTGTTCGGCACCGGCCTGCTGGATATGGATTCCATCCTGCGTCTGCTCGTGCTCTGGTCGGGCATGTTCGGCGCCGTGGTGGCCACACGGCAGGGACGGCAGATCCATATCGATGTGTGGTCAGACCGGCTACCCCTCCGTTGGCGCACCCGGGTCCGGCTGGCCGTCGAGCTTCTGACGGCTGCGGTGTGCGCCCTGATCGCCTGGTACAGTGGGGCATTTTCCGTGGTTGAGTTCGGCACCGGGAGCACCGTGTTCGCTTCCGTTCCCACCTGGCTGGCGGCCGGTATCTTCCCCTTCGCTTTCGGTCTGCTCACCTTTCACTACTGTGTGCATGCCCTGGGTAGTGCGCAGCGGATGCGGAAGGAAGGTGGATCGCAATGATCGTGCTCGCCATTCTCCTGCTGATCGTGCTGGCGCTCTACGGCGCTCCCCTGTTCGCCGTGATCGCCGCCGGTGCCATGATCGGGTTCTTCTCTTCCGGGATCGACTTGTCGGTGATGGCGACGGAACTCTATCGCCTGGCGGAAATGCCGGTGCTGGTCGCGATACCGCTTTTTACCTTTGCCGGCTATTTGCTCGGTGAGGGCGGCGCTCCCCGACGCCTGGTAAGGCTCACGGACGCGATGATTGGCTGGTTGCCGGCGGGCCTCGCGGTGGTGGCCCTGGTGGCTTGTGCCCTGTTTACCGCGTTTACCGGTGCCTCCGGGGTGACGATCGTCGCCCTGGGGGCCCTGTTGGTGCCGGCCCTGCGACACGCCGGCTACCGCGAGAATTTCAATCTTGGGTTGATCACCACCTCGGGCAGTCTTGGCCTGTTGTTTGCGCCGTCCATTCCGCTGATCCTCTATGGAATTATCGCGCAGCAGCAGGCCGCCGGTCGCGGCGTGACCATCACGGACATGTTTCTCGCCGGGATTCTGCCGGGCCTGTTGATGCTGGTGCTGCTGGTCGCGTGGGCTGTTTGGGAAAATCGCTTCCGCGACAGTGCCCGCATCCCGTTCAACTGGTCCGAATTGCGTGGGGCCCTGCGCGAATCGGCGTGGGAGATCCCCCTGCCTGTCGTCGTACTGGGCGGAATCTACAGTGGTTATTTCGCCATCTCCGAAGCGGCTGCAGTCACTGCCCTGTATGTGCTGCTGGTGGAAATCCTCGTCCATCGCGAGATCGGGTTCAAACGCCTGCCGGCGGTGATGCGGGAATCGATGGTAATGGTAGGCGGGATACTCATCATTCTGGGCATGGCCCTGGCACTAACGAATTTCCTGATCGACGCCCAGGTGCCCACCGCGATCTTTCAGTTCATTCGCCACCACGTGCACGAGCAGATCACCTTCCTGATCCTGCTGAATATTTTCCTGCTGATTCTCGGCGCGTTGCTGGATATTTTCTCGGCCCTGGTGCTGGTAGTGCCCTTGATCCTGCCAGTCGCGGTGGGCTACGGGATTAACCCCGTACATCTTGGAATTATCTTTCTTGCGAATATGCAGATTGGCTACTTCACCCCGCCCGTGGGCATGAACCTGTTCATCGCCAGCTTCCGCTTCGAGACGCCGGTTGCACAGATCTACCGCGCGACGCTGCCGTTCTTCTTCATACTGCTGTTCGCCGTGCTCATTATCACCTATTGGCCGGCGCTCTCCCTGGCTCTGCTCTAGCGATTATTTTGCGGGGGTGGTGTAGCACGACAGATCGTCTGCGAACTCGACCTCCCCGTGATAGAAGCCACGGATAACCCGAAGGCTTTCCTTTTCATGGTCCAGGGAGAAAGAACGCCGATCGACCAGGACCAGCTTTCCTGCACCGGCGCTGGCGGCGATCCGGCCGATACTGGAAGGTGGCATGTAGCGCATTTTCAGTTTGACCGGTACATCCTCGGCAACGGCGTGGCTCACCACCAGTATCCTCGCCCCCTTGGCCAGGCGTGGCAGTTGTCCACGCACGCCCGCTGTGTCACTCCCGAATACCAGCGCGCCCGAACGGGTTTCGATACGCCAGGCAAGTGCGGGCAAGCCGTCGTGCATCACGGGCGCGGTACTGATGGTGAAACGTCCATTGTGGAAGACAGGATTCACCTTCTTTTCGTCCACGAGTCGCGGCTGGCCTCCTCGCACCCGCAAGCGGATATCCCTGGGTTGCAGCTTGTAGGCATCCTTCGCCAGGGGATTGATCAGCGCCCCGAGGTTGCGCCACGCACCTCGTTTGTCGTCGAACAGGGTGCGCACGAATGTGATGGTGGATGACATGGTCCCGCTTCCCTGGGGTCCGTAGATCGGCAACGGTGTGGTGCGGTCGCTGTCGAGGGAGGCACGGATCAGGGCGGGAAAGCCGGCGGTATAGTCGGAGCGTAAATCCGTGAACAAGACCAGATCCAGGTCTGCGAATCGCGCGCCGGCCTTCACGAAACGCATGGGAACACCGCCACCGGCATTGATCAGCACCCGCGCCTTGCCATCGACCCGGACCACGAAGCCATTGCTGGCCCGTCCATCGCGCAGTTCCGGACCGCCCGATCCCAGGACCTGCAGTTCCACTCCGCGTCCGCTGCAGGGCGCGGCGTGAAGTTGTGAGCTGAACGCAAGTGCGATCGTCAGGATAGCGGCGTATCGGTGCATGGGGGCATGGAGAGCTTGGGGTCGATACCGGGTTTTGCGTATGGCCCATCATATCGCCGCTGATTGCCCGGTACCAAACATCGGACGGCAGGGGCGCCTGTGCAAACCGGAGGTTTGCGAGGAATTCGTTCCCGGCTCAATCGTCTTCCCGGCGAATCTCGATTCCGTTCAGGCTTCCATCGTGATCCACACGTACGCGGATCGTGATGGGTCGGCAACAGACGGAACAGTCTTCCACGTACTCCTGACCGCCTCCGGAGATGTCGACGCTGCTGGGGTAGGTCTCCCCGCAGTAAGGGCAACGAACGCTTTGTTCAATGAGCATGAGAAGAGTGTAGCAGCGGTTTTTTCCGGCGATAGGCGGGTGCCCTTGCCGGGCCGCGCCAGCTGCGCTATGGTCATGAGAACAAAAGGAGAACAAAATGCCCACCGATAGGGAGCGACAAACGCTCGATTTCTTGCACGCCTTTGTGGCCCGCCACGGCGTGGCACCCAAGCTGCGTGAGATTGCGGATCATCTGGGCATACAGTCGCGCGGGACCGTTCATCGTTATCTACGTTCCCTGGAGAGCGAGGGTCTGGTGCGTATCGATCCCGCCCGCTCGCGGGGAATACGGCTGATCGGGAAACCGGTTTCCGAAGCCGGGCGGGCCCGTCTGCCGGTTCTGGGCCGGATTGCCGCCGGACTGCCCATCGAGGCCATCCCGGGAACGGACGAAATCGATCTGACCGAATTTTTCATTGCGCCGGGGCGGTTCGTGCTGCGGGTCGCCGGCGACTCCATGATTGAGGATGGAATCCTCGATGGCGACATGGTGGTCGTGCAACAGCAGGACACCGCCCGCGACGGCGAGATCGTCGTTGCCCTGATCGACAATGAGGAGGCAACCCTGAAGCGCCTGCAGCGGAACGATGATGGCAGTATCACCCTGCGGCCCGCGAATTCGAACTACGCACCCATGCGCTACGCCGGCTCGCGGGTACGCATACAGGGTGTCGTCGTCGGCCAGTTTCGGTCCTACCGATGAACGGGATTGGCCAGAGCTGCTATTGGCCGCGCGCGCTGATTCATATCCGCGCAGACAGACGGCTCGCTTGCGATCCCGCAATGCACGAATTTCTGACCAGCTTCGGGGATGCGTATCGCATTGTGGACGCGACCAACGTGGTCGTGGATATCACCCACCGGCAGGCGAGTCGGGGGAGTCCGGAACTACTGGCCCACAGCTTGCTGCAGGAGATGGTTCGGTGGCTATCGGGCCCTGTGCTTCGCCTGGCGTGTGCGACCGACCCCATGGCGGCAGCCTGCGTGGCAGCACTCGCCCCGCCATTTGCTGTTGAGTCCGTGGCCCCATGGGAAACGAAGCCGCGGCTGGCCGGGTTATCACTTACCGATCTGGCATTCGCCTACCCCCATCTGGCAAGCAGGATGAAGATCGCGGGCCTGTCCCGGTGCGGGCAGATCCTCGACTTCTCAGCTCCCCTGGTTCGCCACTACATGGGCCAGGATGGGGTACGGCTGTGGCATCTGTGTCGCCATGGTCGTGCTGACTCGACCGTGGAAATGGAAGCGTGGCGTGATCGCATTCGTTTCCGTACGGTGCTTCCGCCGAAGACCGGCGGAACCCGGGCCCTGAAGGCCCATTTGCGCCGTCTTCACCAGGAGGCAGCCCGGGTGATGCGAACCCGGGGCCGTATCGCCCAATTCGCAGAACTTCGCGCCAGGCTTGATCATGGGCAGTGGACTTCCCCGTTTCCCCTTGGGGCACCGGTTTCCGCCGTGGGTTTTTTGCCGATTGTTAAGCTTTCGCAATCTTCCGCCCTGGCCGAAGGCAGGACCTGCCGGGAGCTCGAACTCAATCTAGCCGACCTGAGGTGTGCGGGCCCACAGATGGAATTGTTCGCCGACGAAGTGACGCGATCGGCCGACTCCGAAGTACCTCCGCCCAATCCGGCTGTCGAAATGTACGTGCGATAACGTTAATATCGTAGGTTCACTCCACCAAAGAACCCGCACCGGCGACGGGAGGCAAAATGTTGCATGTACTCGATGCTGAAGTGGAAATGATCGCGCAATGGACCACTGACGAAAAGAAACGCACGCGCGCCGTTTCGGTGCTGAATGAGTTGATTGCCGATTGTCGCGCCGCAACCAAGGTGTGGCAGGAGTATCTGGCCAACCCTGGCCAGCAAGGGGACAATTTCTCCATCGTTTCCTGGGTAGGCCCCGATCGCGCCAACCAGCTGCACGACATCAGCCTTGCTGCCCGTGCTCGGGTGATCGAGCTTGGGGAGATCTCGGGTTCCAGTGCCGGTGCCGGGTTGAGCGAGCACGTGATCGTTGATGCCTATCGTTCGCTGAATCCTGACGAGACGGGGCCGCAGGCCGCGGAGGCATCCATCGCCGAAATTGACAAGCGCGTTGCCCATATCGAGGGACTGATTCGGATGATCCGGACCACCAAGCCCAGCAAGAAGCTTGCGGCGCCCAGGGCGGGTGGCGCGAAGAAGGCAGCTCCGAAGAAGGCGAAGAAAAAGGCGAAGAAATCCTCCGGCAAGAAAGCCGCCAAGAAGAAAGCGAAGAAGAAGAAGGCGAAGAAGAAGAGCGTGAAGAAGAAGGCCGCCAAGAAGAAGGCCGCCAAGAAAAAGGCGAAGAAGAAAGCGGTGAAGAAAAAGGTTGCGAAGAAGAAGGCCGCCAAGAAGAAGGCGAAGAAGAAGGCCGCCAAGAAAAAGGCGAAGAAGAAAGCGGTGAAGAAAAAGGTTGCGAAGAAGAAGACAAAGAGCCGCAAGAAGCGCTGATACTCGCGCATTTCGGCATTTTCGTCTAGTTCGGTGCAGGCTGGCATAACTCTGCAAGCATGAACTCGACGCCGGGTTTCAATTTGGACCTCGCCGGTCTCGCCTCCCGTGCCCATGCCGTGGCGGCCGCCGAGTTGCTGCGTCAACTCGGGAGTTCCAACCAGGGTCTGAGCGGTGAGGAGGCCCGGCACCGTCTGCAGCAATATGGAAAAAACGTCCTGCCACGCGCCCGCCCGCCCGGATTCCTCGTGGTCTTCCTGCGCCAGTTCCGCAATCCACTGATCTATATTCTCGGTATCGCCGCCGTCATCTCCGGCTTTCTCGGTGAATTCACGGATGCCGGCTTCATTCTTGGTGTGTTGTTGCTCAATGCGATCGTCGGTGCGGTCCAGGAATACCAGGCCCAGCGTCAGGCGGAGGCCCTGCAGCAGCTGGTGCGTGTCAATGCGTTGCTGGAATCGGGCGACAAGGTGCCCGGCGATATCCGTCTCGTCAGCGAGCAGGGACTGGATGTCGACGAATCCCTGCTGACCGGCGAGTCTCTCCCCGCAGTCAAGGACACGAGCCGCCTGTGCCCACTTGATACGCCTCTGGGCGACCGCGCCAATATGGTGTTTGCGGGTACGCTGGTCTCCCGCGGGCGGGCGCGCGGTCTCGTGGTCGGTACCGCCGGCAACACCGAGTTGGGCCACCTGGCACAAGCCCTTGAGGCCCCTACCGCGCCGCCCCCTTTAATGCAACGGATGTCGCGGTTCACCACTTGGATCGGGATCGCCTACCTCGCTGCGGTCTTTCTGATTGCCGGCATCGCTTTGCTGGAAGGGCAGGAGCTGTACAGCATTTTCCTGCTTGCTGTCGCGTTGGCGGTGGCCGCCATCCCGGAGGGTCTGCCGGTGGCCATTACGGTGGCGCTGTCGGTGGGAATGGCGCGCATGGCACGGTGCAATGTCATCGTCCGTCGTCTGGTGGCGGCAGAGACCCTGGGTTCGTGCACCATGATCGCGGCGGACAAGACCGGCACCCTCACCGTAAATGAGTTGACGGCGCGGAGGATTCATCTTCCCGGCGAACAACCGGTGGAAGTCACCGGACATGGCATGGTGCCCGAAGGCGAGCTTCGAATTCCTGAAACGGCCTCGCCGAAAGTGCATGAGATGAGTGAGCACCTGGCACGTGCTGCGATCTTGTGCAACGAGGGGTTTCTCGGCCGCCGGGACGGCGAGTGGGTGCACCATGGTGACGCAGTGGATGTTGCCCTGCTGGTGCTGGCGCAAAAACTTGGATTGAGTTCGACCTCGGTGCAGGCACGATACCCACAAATCGCGACCATACCGTTTGAGTCGGAACGCATGTACGCGGCATCAATGAACCGGATCGACGGGAGACCCGTGATACTCGTAAAGGGAGCAAGCGAGACCGTGCTGCCGATGTGCGACTCCATGCTCACGGCAGGGGGAAAGTCTCCCCTAGCACGGGAGGAACTTGCTCGTTCCGCGGAAAACCTGGCCGCGGACGGCTACCGGGTGCTGGCCATAGCCGAGAGCGAAGGGCTCGCTGAGAACTCAAGTTCTCTCGGCGAGGATGAGCTGCACGGTCTTGTGTTTCTCGGGTTTGTGGCAATGATCGATCCACCGCGACCGGAAGCGGAAAAGGCGATCGCTTCCTGTCGCGGCGCTGGCATCCGCATCGCCATGGTGACCGGTGACCATCCCGCGACGTCACTGGCCATCGCGCGCGAGATCGGCCTCGCCAGGGACGACACGGAGGTGGTGACGGGAACCGAGTTTCGCCAGGC
Organism: Acidiferrobacteraceae bacterium; assembly: GCA_037388825.1. NCBI lineage: Bacteria > Pseudomonadati > Pseudomonadota > Gammaproteobacteria > Acidiferrobacterales > Acidiferrobacteraceae > Acidiferrobacteraceae bacterium. Next base: position 21,754 of record JARRJV010000024.1, read on the forward strand.
GCTGAAACAGGGCGACGGGGCGGTGGACGATCTTCTGCGGGGACGAACCGTGTTTGCGCGCGTGGAGCCGCGCCAGAAATACGAGATCGTCCGGGCCCTGGTGCGCCAGGGCGAATTCGTGGCGGTGACGGGCGACGGGGCCAACGATGCACCGGCCCTGCGCGCCGCCCACGTCGGGGTCGCCATGGGCAAGCAGGGCACGGCCGTGGCGCGGGAGTCAGCGGAACTCATTATCACCGACGACAACATTGCCTCCCTGGTGGCAGGGGTGACCCAGGGACGTATCGCCTATGCCAATGTGCGTAAGGTAATCTTTCTCCTGTTATCCACGGGCGCTGTGGAAATTGCCATCTTCGTCTTCGCCCTGGCCGCAGGCATGCCCTTGCCGCTTACCGCGATTCAGCTCCTCTGGCTCAATCTCGTTACCGAAGGCATACAGGATGTGGGTCTGGCATTCGAGCCGGGAGAGGGTGATGAAATGGAGAGATTTCCACGTTCTCCGCGTGAACCTCTCTTCGACCGGTCCATGGTGGAACGGATCGTTCTGTCGGCGTTCACCATGGGCGCACTTGCCTTCGCAGTCTTCTGGTGGGCCTTTGAGTACCAGGGGATGTCGCTGGAGGCGGCGCGAAATCTGACTCTGCTGCTGATGGTGCTGTTCGAGAACATCCAGGTCTTCAACAGCCGCTCGGAGACCCGCAGCGTGTTTCGCCATAACCCGTGGCGCAATCGCATATTGCTGCTGGGGACCATGGGTGCCCAGGCGGTACACATCGCGGCCATGTATACACCGGGTCTGAGTACCCTGCTCCAGGCCAGTCCCGTAACATTGGTACAGTGGCTGGAGCTGTTGCTGGTCGCAAGTTCAATTCTCGTCGTGATGGAGATCTACAAGCTGTATCGTCGCAAATATCCCTTGTCGGCCGCCGGGTCCCGGAACTCGTGACCGGGCGGCGCCTGATTTTCGTTGCCCTCGTGTCAGAATCGGTCCTGGCAGTGGCGGCATTGCTCCTTGCCAGAGTGTTTCTCGGATCATTCTTTCCCTGGCCGTTCTCTCCGGACGGGATCGACGCCACCATCGGGGCCCTGGCGGCAATACCGCCGGCACTGATGGTGCTGTCGTTGTGGTCTCCCATGCTCGCGCGCTTTGGCCCTCTCCGCCGCGCGCGCGACCACATGCTAGCCCGGATGAAACCGGTACTCGCCAGGCCCCTGGCGGGCTGCCGCTGGCCCGGGGCGGCAGGGATCTCGGTCTGCGCCGGTCTGGGTGAGGAGATATTTTTTCGTGGATTGTTGCAGTCGACCCTGGGCGCTATCCCATCCGCTCTGGTGTTTGGAGCGCTGCACGCGCTGACTCTTTTCTATTTCCTGTTCGCGACAGCTATCGGCCTGTATTTCAGCTTCCTGCTCGCCATGAGCGGAAACCTTCTGGTCCCGGTAGTTGCCCACGCAGTATATGATCTCTTCGCGCTATACTTGCTTCGACAGAAACTGAATGCCGACAATTTGTAGACAGCGACGGGCCTGCAAATGATTTTCCGGACGACGCAATTGGCATGGAACGCATGGCGGAATGTCCCGCTGGCTGCCTTCCTGCTACTGGCCGTACTGGCCCACCCGGCAGCGGCAGACTCCGCCGCGGGAGATTTGCGTGATGCCTACCAGGATTTTCGCCAGCAGCACGGTATGTTGGCGCCTGATATCAACCTTTCGATTCACACCAGGAAAAAGGGCTCACGGATCTGGACCGAGGTCTATGGAACCGTGCATGGAAAGTTTGCCGCCGTTTCCCAGGCCCTGCTTGGTTCTCGCGGCTACTGCGAATTCCTGCCACCGCTCTTCAACCTGAAAAGTTGTGTCAGTGTGCGGGTCGACGGCCGGGATTTGATTCGATTCTACGTCGGTAGCAAGCACTACACGAGTATGTTGCGCACGATCCTCATCGTAGCCGAGTTCCAGCGGGTCAGCGAGAGGCCTGACTACGTGCATGTGCGACTGGCCTCGGCGGACGCCGCAAGTACCAAGTACGGGTACCGCATTGACATCGAAGTAGTGCCTTTCGGGGACGATGTTCTGGCGCGTGTTCGAACCTATTACAATCCGGACAGTTTGACGCGAATGGCCGTTTCCACCTACCTCCATACCGTGGGCGAGAACAAGGTAGGGTTCACGCGGGTCGCCGTGGCGGGAGAGCACAAGAAGGTCTACGTGGGTGGAATGTCCGGCATAATCGAGCGCAATACCGTGCGGGCGTTTATGGCAATGCAGGCTTACCTCGATACTGCCAAAACCCCCCTGGCGGGTCGTTACAATGAACGCCTGCAACGGTGGTTTGCGCTGACCGAGCGCTTCCACCGGCAATTGCACGAACTGGGCCGAAGGGAGTACATCTCCGTAAAGATGCGCGAACGTCTACGACAGCTTCGAATGCAGAAACAGGCCAACAGGCAGAAGGATCCCTAGGCAGTCAGGGTCTCCACTCCCGTCTCGGTACCCAGCAGAAGCACATCCGCCGGGCGCAGGGCAAACAATCCATTAGTCACCACGCCGGCGATATTATTCAGATCCTGTTCCATTTCCACGGGGTTGAGTATTTCGAGATTATGGACGTCAAGGATCACGTTGCCGTTGTCAGTAACGAATCCGTCACGCCAGACCGGTTCGCCGCCAATGGCCACCAGGCGTCTGGCGACATAGCTGCGGGCCATGGGAATGACTTCCACCGGCAATGGAAACTGGCCCAGGATATCGACCAGTTTGGACGCATCAGCGATGCAAACGAATCGTTCGCTTGCAGCTGCCGTGATCTTCTCCCGCGTGAGGGCGCCACCACCACCCTTGGTCAAGTGCAGATGGCGGGTGGATTCGTCCGCTCCGTCCACATACAGGCCGAGCTGGCCGGCTTCATTCAGGTCCAGTACCCGGATTCCGTGACTCTTGAGCCGGTCTGCGCTCGCTACGGAGCTGGCCACGGCACCATCGATCTTGCCCTTGATGGCGGCCAGGCCGTCTATGAAGTGATTGGCCGTGGAGCCGGTACCAACGCCGATGATCGATCCGCTTTCAATGTATTCGAGTGCCGCCAACGCGACGGCCTTTTTCTGTTCGTCCTGGGTCATACCGTTACCTGTCTGAAGGTGTTCTGGATTTTATCGCGGTTTTCGCGGAGGACTTCATCGCCCGCCAAGGACGAGTCTGGTAGATTATGCCCATGCCACAGAAATACTTAAAGAAGATTCTGACCAGCCGGGTCTACGACGTCGCCCATGAGACTCCCCTGGAGTTCGCGCCGCTGCTTTCCGAGCGTTTCGGGAACCGGATCTGGCTCAAGCGCGAGGACGAACAGCCGGTGTTTTCGTTCAAGCTTCGCGGGGCCTACAACAAGATTTCGTCTTTGTCTCCGGAAGAGCTGAAACGCGGGGTAATCGCCTCGTCGGCAGGCAACCACGCTCAGGGTGTGGCGCTCGCGGCCGCCCGAATGAAGACACGGGCCGTGATCGTGATGCCGCGCACCACGCCGGAAATCAAGATCAACGCGGTTCGCTCCCTCGGTGCGAAGGTAGTACTTCACGGGGACAACTACGACGCCGCATTCGTCCATGCGGAAAAGCTTATCCGCGAACGCGGCCTGGTCTTCATTTCCCCGTTCGACGACCCCGATGTGATTGCGGGCCAGGGCACCATCGGATTCGAGATTCTGAAACAACATCCCCAGTCTCTGGACGCGGTGTTCGTGCCGGTGGGGGGCGGGGGCCTGATTGCCGGCATCGGTGCCTATATCAAGCAGTTGCGTCCCGATATCCGGATTGTCGGTGTCGAACCGGAGGACGCCGACGCCATGGCGCGTTCACTGAAGCTTGGGCGGCGCGTATTGCTCGATCACGTCAATATCTTCGCCGACGGTGTGGCCGTGCGCCAGGTCGGGAGAGAGACCTTCCGATTGGCGAAAAAAGTGGTCGACGAGATTGTCGTTGTCAGCAACGATGAAATCTGTGCCGCGATCAAGGATATCTTTCAGGACCGAAGATCCATTCTCGAGCCGGCCGGGGCCCTGGCCATGGCCGGACTTCGGGCTTGGGTGGAACGCAATCGGGTGAAAAGGCAGGAACTCGTTGCCATTGCCTCCGGGGCCAACGTCAATTTCGATCGTCTGCGCCATGTGTCCGAGCGGGCGGAGATCGGTGAACGGCGCGAACTGGTACTGGCCGTAACGATTCCCGAAGAGGCCGGCAGTTTTCGCCGATTCTGTGCCGCGATCGGGAATCACGGCATCACCGAGTTCAATTATCGATTTGCGGATCCGGCAAATGCCCATGTCTTCGTGGGCGTGCAGATACCCGATGCGAAGGAAGCGCGCCGCCTGATCGCTTCTCTGCGAAAACAGGGATACCGGGTCCTGGACATGACCGACAACGAGATGGCCAAGCTCCACATACGCCATCTCGTCGGCGGGCATGCGCCCAATGCGACCGACGAGATACTGTACCGCTTCATGTTTCCGGAACGGCCCGGGGCCCTGATGAATTTCCTGGACAATATGGGCGGCAAGTGGAATATCAGCCTGTTTCACTACCGGAACCATGGCGCAGACTACGGGAGGGTACTAGTGGGCATGCAGGTGCCGCCGGAAGACAAGAAGAGTTTCGAGGACTTCCTGGCCAAGCTCGGCTACGAGTACAGCGAGGAAACCACGAACCCCGCGTATCGCCTGTTCCTTGCCTAGGCGGCCTTCGGGGGCTTCCCTTCCATGGCCAGGATTGCCTTGGCCTCGCGCGCGCCCACCGGCATGACCGACAGGCGGCTTCCTTTCTGTACAAGTGCCATTTCCTTCAGGGCCGGGTTCTCCCGCAGTTCATTCAGTGCGATGGTGCGATCGAATTTGCGGACAAATTTCACGTCCACCATGAACCAGCGCGGGTTGTCCGCACTGCTCTTGGGATCGTAGTACTTGCTGTCCGGGTCCAGGGCGGTGAAGTCGGGATAGGCCTCTCGTGCGACTTCGGCCAATCCGACGATTCCCGGCACATCGCAATTCGAGTGGTAGAAGAAGATCTGGTCCCCCAGGCGCATGTCGTCGCGCATGAAGTTTCGTGCCTGGTAGTTGCGTACGCCATCCCAGGGTTCCGTCTTGCCTGGTTTTGCTGCCAGGTCATCGATACTGAAGGTTCCGGGTTCGGACTTCATCAACCAGTACTTCATATCTCAGTCACATTCCTCGGTTCTGTAGTAGCGGTGATCGCCGAAGAAGCCGTAGCGCCCGCGGATTGATTCGTATCCGGCCTCCGGATCGTGATAGACCCATGCTGCGTCCGTGACATAGCCCTGGTCGGTTTTCAGATCGATCCATTGGCAGGTGCCCTTGCGGGGGCAGATGTATGTCCGGTCGGTAAAATCCAGCATTGCAGGATCAACAAGCTCGGGGTCGAAATACCAGTTTCCTTCCAGGCGGTGATAGCGCGAGGGGTCCTCGGCGCGTACCAGCACTGCGCCATCTTTCTTGCGGATTACACACGCTGCCTTGCTCATGATCCAGGCTGTCTTCCGTTCCCACGAAGGATGAGTTCCAAGTTTACCGCTCTAGCGCCCGCGGTCGAAGAAGTAGATCTGCCGATCCGTGACGACCGCCTGAAGCGGTACGTCCCACGGCTGAACCGCGAGTTGATCCACCTTCTGCAGTTCGTGCGCCACCCCATAGAGCCGAGGCTTGTGCCAGCTTGTGCGATGGCGCAGGAATTCGAGGCTGCGATCATAGAAACCTCCGCCCATGCCGAGCCGATTTCCCGCCCCGTCAAACCCCACCAAAGGAAGCAGAATCAGGTCCAGATGACGCGCGTCCCGAAGTTGACGGGAGGGAACCGCCGGTTCCGGTATGCCGAAGCGGTTAAAAACCATGGGGGTATCAGGCTCAACCGGAGCGAACCACAGGCGGTCATTGATCAAATGGCTGAGAACAGGCAGGTAGCAGGTCTTTCCCATGGACCAGGCCCGTTCCATCAGGCCGGAGATATCGATTTCACCATCTTCGGCGATATAGAAGGCGATTCGCCGGCTGACGCGGAAGCGATGTGTTGTACGCAAAATCCGGTTCACGCTGGCGGATGCCGCCGCCTGCTCGTGCCGGTCCAGGGCATTGCGTTGGCTGCGCAGGGTCCGGCGCAGCCGGGCTCGATCGGTATCCACGTTCGGAGTTCGGCTGGTTCAAAAAAGTGACGCCCTCCGCCTGTGCCGTGTCATCCCGTCGGTTCTTGAACCCAGGGGTTCAAGGGGGAGCCGGTGACGGCGCGTTAGGCTTTCCGCCCGAAGCGGACCTGCACACAGCGCCTGCATACCGGGTCCCGGTCTGTTGCTTATAGGTTCAGAGAATTACCGGGATGACTCGAACACCGCAGGGGGCGCCTTTGACATCATAGCGCCAACTGCAGTGCTATGCACTCTCCCGGAGGGCGGTTTCGATCTTGCTGTGGAGGGAGCGAATCCGGTCATCCATATCTGCCGGGGCTTCCTTCTGGTCACGGCAGCGTAACAATTCATGACTGATATTCAGCGCTGCCATGATGGCGCAGCGTTCCGCGCCCAGCACCTTTCCGCTCTGATGGATTGCACGCATCTGCTCGTCCAGATATTTCGCAGCTGCGATGAGGCCGGCACGTTCCTCCTCGGGACAGGCGACCATGAACTGCTTGCCGAGGATGCTGACACTGACGCCGTCCTGGGTTTGTTTCATATCAGCTTCGTTCCAGTGCCTTGAGACGTTCGATCATGGATTTGATGCGGGTGCGCGCCTGCTCGGTCTTGCGGCGAAGTCGCTCGTGTTCATCGCGAATGTCGTCGTCGCCGCTCCGGAGCCTGGTATTCTCCTTCTTCAGGCGCTCGCAGGCGTCGATCAGGTCATCGACACGGGTTTCCAGTTTTTTCAGTTCTTCGCTGTACATGCAGCAAAACCCCGTGAAATTTCCAAGACAATATAGGGCCCGGCGCGACCGGGGTCAACGCCGGCAGGGCGGCAGAATGATTCCCTTCGATCATTATATATAATAGGTGACCCGAATCAGGCGAACTCCGCGAAACCTCCGGCCCATGTCCAGCCAATCTCCGATGCCCGACTACGAAATGCTCCAGGCGGCCCTGTCCGGCGCAGGCGTAGAGAGCGGGAGCGCCGAGATTCACGGTCTGTTGTGCGGCATCGTCTGCCGGGGCGATGTCGACACCACGAACTGGTCCAGCGTTCTTGCGGCCGCGGGGACTCCTTTGGATACGGTACCGGAAGAACTGCGGCGTACGCTGGCCGGACTCATGGCTGCTTCGGCAGGTTCCTTGTCCGATGGACAGATGCATTTCTCGCTTCTTCTGCCTGATCCGGAAACGGGAATCCGGGTGCGGGCCGACGGGATCGCGTCCTGGTGTCAGGGCTTTGTCATGGGTCTGGCCCTGGGCGGGTCCTCGGGAATGGAAGGCCTGTCGCCCGAGGCGCGCGAAGCCGTGGCCGACCTGATCCAGATTTCCGGGGCCATGGCGGACCGCGATGGCGATGCCGAAACCCAGGACAAGGCATTGTCGGAGATCGAGGAATTCGTCCGGGTCGCGGTACAGCTCATTTATGAGGATTTCCGCAGTCGCGACAAGGAAAAGGGTGCGGATGTCCCGGGCCCGCATTGAGGCATAATAGTTGGATGGATATGACGATCTTTGGCAAACGCCGCCACGATGTAATGCAGCATATGGGAGAAGGCATCGCCATTATCCCGACCGCACCCGTACGTTTGCGTAACCGTGATGTAGATTTCGCGTTCCGGCCGGACAGCGATTTCTACTACCTGACGCACTTCCCGGAGCCGGAAGCAGTTGCGGTACTGGTCCCTGGGCGGGAGCACGGCGAATTTATTCTGTTTTGCCGCGACCGTGATCCGGCGCGCGAAACTTGGGACGGCAAGCGCGCCGGACTGGAGGGGGCGTGCAACATCTTTGGCGCTGACGATGCGTTCCCGATTGAGGACATGGACGAAATCCTTCCCGGCCTGATGGAGAACCGCAACAAGGTTTTCTGCAATATCGGTCGATATCCGGAGTTTGATTCCCACCTGATGGGCTGGGTGAACGAGGTGCGAGCAAAAACCCGGAGTGGTGTCCATGCGCCCGGCGAATTTGTGGACCTGGAGCACATCCTGCACGAAATGCGTCTGTACAAGGATGCCGAGGAGATCAAGCTCATGCGCCGTTCGGCGAAGATCTCTGCCCAGGCCCACCGGCGCGCGATGGAGCAATGTCGGCCCGGAATGTATGAATATGAGCTCGAGGCCGAACTGCTGTACGAGTTCACCCGCAACGGCAGCCGATATCCCGCCTATCCACCCATAGTCGGCGGCGGGGCCAACGGATGCATTCTTCACTATACGGAGAACGCCGACCTGCTGCGCGATGGCGACCTGGTGCTGATCGACGCCGGCAGCGAGATCGACGGATACGCGGCAGATGTGACGCGTACGTTTCCCGTGAACGGACGCTTTTCCGGCGAGCAGCGGGCCCTGTACGAAGTGGTGCTGGCAGCCCAGCAGGCGGCCATCAACAAGGTGCGCCCCGGGAATCACTGGAACGATCCCCATGAAGCGGCGGTACGGGTCATCGCCGAAGGCCTGGTGGAGCACAAGTTGCTCAAGGGCGACGTGGATCGGGTAATCGAAACCGGGGACTACAAACGCTTCTACATGCATCGGACCGGGCATTGGCTGGGCATGGATGTCCACGACGTCGGTGACTACAAGCTGGAAGAGACCTGGCGATTGCTGGAACCCGGAATCGCGATGACCGTGGAGCCGGGTTTGTACGTGGCGGCGGGATTAAAGGGTGTGCCGGAGCGCTGGTGGAACATCGGCATTCGAATCGAGGATGACGTGGTGGTCAATCGCGACGGCTGTGAGGTGCTCAGCATCGATGCGCCCAAGACCATTGCCGAAATTGAAGGCATCATGGGCGCGCGCCAGCAAGGCGCGCGCGGGCGGGCCTCCGGTGGAATTTGATCTGGTTATCGTTGGCGGCGGGATGGTTGGCGCGAGCCTGGCCTGTGCGCTCGGCAACAGCGACTTCCGCATTGCCGTCATCGAGGCCATCCCGCCGGGGGATCCGGGTCAGCCGAGCTACGACGATCGTACGATTGCCCTGGCGTACAGTTCGCGCCGCATTTTCGAGGCGATCGGAGTGTGGGACGATATCGTCCATCGCTCGGTGTGTCCGATCGAGCATATCCATATCTCTGATCGCGGCCGCTTTGGCTTCACACGCCTGCATGCGAGTGATATGCACATCGAGGCCCTCGGCTATGTCGCTGAGACCCGTGCCCTGGGCGCGGCGCTGTACGAGCGCATGGCGGGCTTTTCCAACGTTGAACTCGTTTGTCCAGCGACCGTACGGGAGATCAGTCCAGGTCCGGACCGCATTGAAATTCTCATGGATCACGATGGGGCGGAACGCCGCCTGACCGCGCGCCTGCTGGGTGCCGCCGACGGGGGCAACTCCGCGGTACGGCGTGCCGCCGGAATTTCCTCCCGTCGTCGGGCCTATGGCCAAACGGCCATCGTCGCCAATGTAACGCCAGGTCGGCCCCACAAAAATACGGCATACGAGCGCTTCACCAACAGCGGCCCCCTTGCCATTCTTCCCATGTCTGCGGACCGATGTGCCGTGGTGTGGTCGGTGGAAGAGTCGGATGTAGAGCCGATGCTGCGGTGGAGCGACGACGAGTATCTGCAGCAACTGCAGGGGCGGTTCGGAGACCGCCTCGGTACCTTTTCCCGCGCGGGAAAGAGAGTTGCCTATCCTCTGGCCCTGACAAGGGTGGCAGAAATTGTCGGTCAGCGCCTGGTTCTGGTCGGCAACGCCGCCCACACCGTTCATCCCGTGGCGGGCCAGGGGATAGGCAACTCTCTTTCCCGCGCGGGAAAAGGTACCGAGGCGGTCTCCGAACCG
>JARRJV010000024.1:31720-40266 GCA_037388825.1 Acidiferrobacteraceae bacterium
TCAATCTCGGTTTGCGCGATGTTGCTACCCTGGCCCAGGTCCTGGTCGAGGCCCATGAGGAAGGCAGGGACATCGGGCAGTCCGAGGTTCTGCAGCGCTATGCCGCGTGGCGCAAGCGGGACAATCGCCGCGTGGCGTCGTTCACCGACGGTCTCATTCAGATCTTCTCCAATGACTTCCTGCCCCTTGCCGTGATGCGCAACCTGGGCCTGGCGGCGGTGGATCTTATGCCTTCCGTAAAACGCATGTTTATCCGTCGAACCAGTGGTCTCAATGGACGCCTTCCCCGGCTGGCACGTGGCCTGCCATTGGGCGGCAAGGGTCAATGAACCGTTCAACGGAGTTCGATGTGGTGATCGTCGGCGGCGGCATGGTGGGAGCCGCCCTGGCATGTGCCCTCGGGGACAGCCCACTGCGGGTCTGTGTCCTGGAATCGGGTAGCGCGCCACCGCCCCCGGGGAAGGAGTATGACCTGCGGGTCAGCGCGGTTACCGCCGGGTCGAAATCGATTCTGGACGCTGTGGGTGCCTGGGACCTGATTGCCTCGCGTAGAGTGGCCCCCATCAGCGGAATGCATGTCTGGGACGAGGGCGGAGAGGGAAGTGTCGACTTTGATAGCGCGGAACTGGGAGTTCCGGCCCTCGGGTACATTGTCGAGAACGGTCTGATTCTCCATTCCCTGGTAGAAAGAATGCACCAGTTTGCGAACATCGAGTATCGCAACGGCGTTTCCTGGGATGTCCTGGAGCCGGAACCCGCTTGCATTCGGATCGGGCTGGTCGATGGCGCGTCCCTGCGGGCGGCCCTGGTGGTTGGTGCCGACGGCGCTGCCTCGGCAGTTCGAAAGGCCGCCGGGATTCAAAGTCGCAGCTCGGGTTTCGACCAGAAGGCCATCGTCGGAGTCGTGCACAGCGAGCGGCGCCACGAATTCATCGCGAGGCAACGATTCCTGGAAACCGGGCCTCTGGCCTTTCTGCCACTGGACGAGCCCCACACCTGTTCCATCGTCTGGTCCGCGCGGAACGAGCGCGCCGACGAACTGCTTTCCCTGGACGAGCAAGAATTCCTGGGCGCCCTGCAATCTGCCTTTGGTGACAGTCTGGGGAAGCTGGAAGACATCGGCAAGCGTGCGGCGTTTCCTCTGGTGTCCGCCCATGCGGAAGGCTATGTCGGGGACCGCATGGTGCTCGTGGGCGATGCGGCCCACCGGGTGCACCCGTTGGCGGGTCAGGGTCTGAATCTGGGGCTGGCTGATATCGCCGTTCTCGCCGAGGTGCTTGTGGATGCGTGGGCACGCGGGGAGGAGCCCGGGGTGCATGCGGTGCTTCGGCGATATGAGCGCTGGCGACGGGGAGACAACGCACTGATGATCGCGGCCATGGAGGGATTTAATGCCTTGTTTTCCGGTGGCGGGGCGGCGCGTCGGGCCATACGGAATTTCGGCCTGGACGTCTTTGATCAGATGGTGCCCGTGAAGAACCGAATTATGGCCTACGCATCCGGTCTGACCGGTGATCGGCCGCGCCTGCTGCGCGGCATCCCCCTGGCGGAAATCTGGAAATAGAGACCCGGCCTGCGCCCAGGCGCAAACCGGGTCTGCACTTCGGCTATTCGTAGCCCCGCTGGTCCCTGAGGTATTGGTCCATCACATCGTATTGACGATGGATGACTGGCGTGCGGAATCTGAAGAATGACCCGGCAGGGCGGCTCGCGACACGACGAGCGGGTGCCAGTTGCATGAGCGACCGAGGGAGAGGTGAGGAAGTGCCGTACTGCGCCCCGGGTGGGGCGGCGCACGTCAGGCCCGTATGCCGAGATCCTTCAGCTTTCTCGTAAGGGTATTGCGTCCCCAGCCAAGTTTCTTGGCTGCATCCTGCTTGCGACCGCGCGTGTACTGCAGTGAGGCCTCGATCAGGACCCGTTCGAACTCGGCATTGAGGTCGTCGTAAATCTCGTTTTCGCCCGCGGAGAGGTGTTGTTCCACCGCCCGGCGTAGAAGGGCCGTCCACTCTCCACCACCACTTGCTCGTTCCGTGGCGAGGAGTTCCGGCGGAAGATCGTCGATTCGAACGGTCTGGCCCGGCGCCATAACCGTCAACCAGCGACAGGTATTCTGCAACTGGCGCACGTTCCCGGGCCAGTCCAGTTGCGTCAGGTATTGTTCCGTTTCCATGGCAAGTTGTTTCGGTTCCACTCCCAATTCCTGGGCGGCCGAATCAAGAAAGTGCCTTACCAGTGCCGGGATATCTTCGCGGCGCTCCCGCAAGGGCGGAAGGTGGATTCGGATCACGTTCAGGCGGTGGAACAGGTCTTCCCGTTCTTCCAGATCCTGATTGGTTGCCGCGACGATGCGCACATCGGTCCGGATCTGCTCATGGCCGCCCACGCGATAGAACTGGCCGTCCGACAGGACCCGGAGCAGGCGCGTTTGCAGGCCGGAAGACATGTCGCCGATCTCATCAAGAAACAGGGTGCCGCCATTGGCCTGCTCGAACCGGCCCTTGCGTTGGAACTGGGCGCCGGTGAAGGCCCCCCGTTCGTGTCCGAACAGCTCCGACTCCAGAAGTTCACTGGGAATCGCGGCGATGTTGATGGCGATGAAGGGTTTCTCGCGGCGCGGGCTGTGCATGTGCAGGGCGCGTGCGACGAGTTCCTTGCCGGTGCCCGATTCCCCGTTGATGAGTACGTTCAGATTGGAACCCGAGAGGCGGCCGATGGCGCGGAACACCTCCTGCATCGCCGGTGCCTCGCCGATGATTTCCGATGCCGGCTCCGCCTGTTCCTGTTCCCCGGCCGCAACCATCTTGCGCCGATGTTCCGTGGCTCGGCGGATGAGACTGACCGCGTCGTCTACGTCGAAGGGCTTGGGCAGATATTCAAAGGCGCCTTTCTCGTAGGACTTTACCGCGCTGTCGAGATCGGTGTGGGCCGTCATGACGATGACCGGGATTTCCGGGGCCTTGGATTCGATAGACGCAAGGAGCTCCAGGCCGCTCATGCCCGGCATGCGAATATCGGTCACGATGACGTCCGGCCGCTTGCGATCCAGGAGTTCATCGATTTCATTGGCAGACTCAAACGCTGTAACCGTCATCCCTTCCGCTTCCAGTGCCTTCTGCAACACCCAGCGGATTGAAGCATCGTCGTCGATTACCCAGATGATATCGGGTCTAGCCATTTCCATTCTCCATCGGGATGAATACCGAAATGATGGTCTGACCGGGCTGGCTTGTTGCTTCGACCAGGCCGCCGTGCTTGTTGATGATGTCCTGCGCGATGGCGAGCCCCAGCCCCGTTCCTTCGGGGCGGCCGGTGATCATCGGATAGAAGATATAGTCCAGCAAATCTTCCGGAATCCCCGGACCGTTGTCCTCGATATCCACATGCAGGACCAGCCGGTGGAGCTTTTGTCCAATCGTGAACTGTCGTCCGATACGCGTCCGCAGGATGATGGTGCCGCGCGCATCCATGGCCTCCACTGCATTGCGTGCGATGTTCAGGATCGCCTGGATCATCTGCTCCCGGTCCCCGGGGAAGTCGGGGAGACTGGGATCGTAATCGGGGCGTACGGTCAGGCCGACAGGGTTTTCAACAATCAGCAGTTTACGTACGTGCTGCAGGATATCGTGAATGTTGACCGGCTCTTTTTTCAGTGGGCGGTTTGGCCCCATCATGCGATCCACCAGTTTCCGCAGGCGATCGGCCTCGTGGATGATGATTCGGGTATATTCGCGCTGGTCTGCGTTGTTCAGTTCCCGCTCCAGCAGTTGGGCGGCGCCACGCAGGCCGCCCAGGGGGTTCTTGATCTCGTGGGCGAGACCGCGCAGGACGGCCTGGTTGGCCAGATGACGATCGGCTGCGTTTTCCTCGCGCGCGCGTCGCAGCATGCGATCGACACGATTCAGTTCCACCAGGAGCCCCGTGCCGCGTTCGCCCTCGATCAGCGGAGTTACGGTGCAATCGACACGGATCTCTTCGCCGTCCGCCAGCTGCAGTCGCGTGCCGCGCAGGGTGAAGGGCTCCAGGCGGCGAAAGGTCTGGGACAGCATCCGTTCCAGCTGTCGGCCCCGCAGCAGGAGTTCGTCCAGACCCTTGCCGATCACATGCCGGCGACCGGCCTTGAGCAGCATCTCTCCCGCCGGATTTATAGCGGTGAGTTGCAGGCCATGATCAAACGCGAGAACGGCCGTAGTCAGGTTCTCGAAGACCGTTTTCAGGGGATCACTGGCTCTCGTGTCCCGGTTAGCCATGTGCACCTCTCGAAGTGCCAGTCCCATGATGAAAACCTATGTAAAGCAATAAATTAAACATTTCTTCGCCAATCCCCCAGACGCACCAACGTGGTGCACTGGTTTATCATGGGGGCGGAAGGCGGAAAAGAAACGCCCCCGGGCGGGGGCGTCTCCAGAGCTCCACAGCGTGTCGACACCCTATGCGCTGTAGTACAGGTCGAATTCGACCGGGTGCGTGCTCATGCGCAACTGGGTGACTTCCTCCATCTTCAGCGCGATATAGGCGTCGATGGCGTCATCCGTAAACACGCCGCCTGCCGTCAGGAACTCGCGGTCCTTATCCAGGGCCTCAAGGGCCTGATCCAGCGAGTGGCACACCGTCGGGATGGCGCTAGCCTCTTCTGGCGGCAGATCGTACAGATCCTTGTCCATGGCCTCACCCGGATGAATTTTGTTCTGGATACCGTCCAGTCCTGCCATGAGCATCGAGGTGAAGGCGAAGTAGGGGTTGCCGGTCGGATCCGGGAAGCGGACCTCGATGCGGCGTGCCTTCGGGCTCGATACCCAGGGGATACGAATCGAAGCGGAGCGGTTGCGTGCCGAGTAGGCCAGCATGACCGGTGCCTCAAAGCCCGGCACCAGACGCTTGTAGCTGTTGGTGGAGGCGTTGCAGAACGCGTTCAGGGCCCGGGCATGCTTGATGATGCCTCCGATGTAGAACAGGGCCATCTCCGACAGGCCGCCGTACTCGTCTCCGGAGAACAGGTTCTCGCCGCCCTTGGACAGGGACTGGTGGACGTGCATACCGTTGCCGTTGTCACCCACCAGCGGCTTGGGCATGAAGGTCGCCGTCTTGCCAAAGGAGTGGGCCACGTTCCATACGCAGTACTTGAGGATCTGGTTCTGGTCGGCGCGACGGACCAGGGTATCGAACATGGTACCGATTTCGCACTGACCGGCGGTGGCCACCTCGTGGTGATGCACCTCGACCTTGACCCCCATTTCCTCCATGGCCATGCACATGGCGGCCCGGACGTCGACCAGGGAGTCGACCGGTGGAACCGGGAAGTAGCCGCCCTTCACGCCTGGACGGTGACCGATATTGCCGTCAGGAAATACCTTCTCCGAGTTCCAGCCAGCTTCTTCTGAATCTACCTTATAGAATGCACCGCTCATGTCCGCGCCCCAACGTACGTCGTCGAGTACGAAGAATTCCGGCTCCGGACCGAAGTAGGCGGTGTCGGCAATGCCCGTGGACTTCATGTAGGCCTCGGCGCGCTTGGCGATGGAACGCGGGTCGCGCTCGTAGCCCTGCATGGTGGCCGGCTCGACAATGTCGCAGCGAACGATCAGCTGCGGTTCTTCCGAGAACGGATCCATGATTGCGGTGTCCGGCTCGAGCTTCAGGATCATGTCGGATTCATTGATGCCCTTCCAGCCGGCGATCGACGAGCCGTCGAACATCTTGCCGTCTTCGAACATGGACTCGTCGACAACGTGTGAGGGCATGGAAACGTGTTGCTCCTTGCCTTTCGTATCCGTGAAACGCAGGTCCACGAATTTCACGTTGTTGTCTTTGATCATCTTTAATACGTCACTGCCGCCAGCCATCTTGTTGGTCCTCCTAGGAGAAAAGTTTGCGAGAGTTCAGAAATCTGAGCCCAATTAGTGCACGTAGCGTGCCAAGGACAGAACGGATACAACTGATTGATTGTTAGTATATTTATGAAAAATTTATCCGCAATTTGCACCACACTGGATCAGTGCAATCTAGCACATGCACCACTGTAGTGCATCAGGCGTAGCGGATGTCGACACGTGAGATCATGGGGTCGCCGGCCGCGGCCTCGCGGAATTGCTGGCCCAGTCGGGCCGCGGCCTCAGGGTCCCGCGCGTGATCCAGGGGTAGCAGGAGCTCCAACTGTACCTTGCCATCGCAATAGTGGACCGTGATCTGCTCGATTTCATTCGCCTCGTCGATCCCGTTGAAGCGCAGCATGGCGCGCCGGATGATCTCCGACCGCAGGGGGAGTTCCACGGTCCGGATCGCCGCCTGTTCGTCCTCCGTATCAATGTGCACGGTGACATCGCTGAGTTCCTCGATCTCCTCGATCAGTTTCTTGCGTACCGCTTCGCTGATTTGATGTCCCTCTGAAACGCTGATGGAGGGATTCACCTGAATGTGGACGTCTGCCAGGGCATCGCTGCCCATGCGGCGCGTGCGCAGATTGTGCAGGGCGATCACCCCGTCGACGGACAAGATGGACTCGCGGATATTCTCCACGCGCTCGTGCTCCAGCCCTGTGTCCACCAGTTCGCGCAGACTGTGCCAGATCAGGTCCCAGCCGATCTTGATGATCATGAGCGCCACACCGATGGCGGCGATGGCGTCGAGATAGTTGAGGCCTGCCATGGACCCGATCACGCCGATGACCACGATGATCGACGAGATGGCATCGGAGCGGCTGTGCCAGGCGTTTGCACGCAACATGTCCGAACGATGTCTGCGCGCGAAGATCATGGTGTACTGGTAGATCGCTTCCTTGGAGACTACCGAAATTCCGGCCACTGCAAGCGCCAGCCAGCCGGGGTGCAGCAGGCGTTCCGGTGTGAACAGACGTGTGCCGGCATCGAAGCCGATGCCCGCGGCCACCACCACCAATGCCACGCCCAAAGCCACCGTAGCCGCGGTTTCGATTCTCGCGTGACCGTAGGGATGGTCTTCGTCGGCCTCCCGTCCGGCATGGCGCGCGGCGTAGATCACGACAATGTCCGTACCCAGATCCGACAGGGAATGGATGCCGTCCGCCACCAGGGCCTGGGACTGGCCCACGATGCCGACGATGATCTTGACGATACCCAGCGCAAGGTCCAGCACCGAACCGATGAGGGTTACGCGTATGGTGTCGCGGGTCCGATCCTGTTTCCCTGAACTGTCCATGACCCTATTGTGTTTCACCCACTTCGATAAGGATGATGATCTCGTGGTCCCCGGAGCGGGTGTCCAGAACCTTGTGACCGTTGATGCGGCACCATGCGGGGATGTCCTGAAGTACTCCCGGATCGGTGCACACGACTTCCAGGCGATCGCCGGCGGCCAGATCTGCCACCGCGTTCTGGGTACGAATCACGGGAAGCGGGCACAACACGTTCCGGGCATCCAGGTGGTGAAGACTCACAGGTACCATTCCTCGGGAATGGCGTCCGCAGGCAGCGGTGCCACTTCAAGCTCGCGCTCGTTCCCGTTGGCGCCGGTGATGGAAACACACACGCGTTCGGCATCCCGCCCCTGGCTGTATCGTGCCACCAGCCGGGCCGCGAGTTCGAGGTCCCGGTCGTCCGGATTTCCGTCCACGAGAACCAGGGGTCCCTTGTGGCTGGTGGCATGCAGGTGGGCGAAACGCTTTCGGTAGCCATGGAGGAAACGATTCTCGCCGTCGTCACGGGCGACGATGACCTTGAAATGGTCTGCCGGCCGAAGATGGCGTCCCACCTTGAGCAGCATGATGTCATCAAGCTCATAGCGCCGTTCCCCGCGCGCCGCCCATAAATCAGCGAGTTTGTGCGAATAGTTGGCGTCGGTAAGAAAGCAACAGCCGCCCGCGGGCTGGGCATAGTCCCGAAAACCGAAATTCTCGGCCAGTGCCATCTGCGGTTTGCGACTGCGGCCGTTGAAATCCAGAAGCTTCTCCCGGTCGACCCAGCTCTCGCGTTCCGGCAGGGTCGGCGGCAGCAACTGCGCGCACAACGGTCGCAGCAGGCGATCACCGGCACCGGATTCGCGCGCGACGATGGGCATGGTTTCCCGCCGCTGCGACTTGGGCCGCTGACCGATCACTTCCCCGGTGATGATGAAGTCGAAGTCGTGCTCCTGCATCCACTCATAGGCTTTGCGCACCATGAAGCCCTTGCAGTCCAGGCATGGGTTGAGGTTGGCGCCGTAGCCATGGCGCGGGTTGATGACGATATCCTTGTATTCCTCGATGACATCGACAATATGGAGCCTGATCCCCAGCTGTTCCGCCACCCACAGGGCGTTGTTGCGCTTGGGCCTATCCTTGTCCTTGTTCCGGATTGCGTGGGTGTGGCCTTCGACACAGAAGCCGGTGTAGAAGTTGATGCCTTCCACGTGGACGCCCTGATCCAGCAGGAGGCGCGTTGCCAGCATGGAGTCGAGTCCGCCGGAAATCAGGGCAACTGCTTTGCGTTGGGTCGTCATGGTGTCACATCGGGATTTCGGTCCGGGGCCGGACCGGGTGGGCGATTCTACCCCAGGGAATGGGGACAGGGGCAGTTTGCGGGGGCCGGAAAAGG
>JARRJV010000025.1:0-3643 GCA_037388825.1 Acidiferrobacteraceae bacterium
GGAACCCGACAGGCCGCTAACGATGATAAATCTCATGTGGACCGCGGGTTCAGAAGGTCATTATGCTTTTCGAGGAAGTCCTCGATGGGATTCATGCCCCACATGCGCAGGATGTGGGTTCGGGTCGCCGCCTCGAGTAACACGGCGAGGTTCCGGCCTGGGGCCACGTAGAGCACGACTTCAGGGATATCGATGTCGAGATAGTTATGAGTCTGCTGAACCGCCTGGAGCCGGTCAATCTCCGCAAAGTTCTCGGCGCTCAGTTTTTCCAGTCGGATTGTGAAGTGCAGTTGCTTGCGATGACGAACCGCGGTCTCACCAAACATTGTGCGCACATTAATGATTCCCAGTCCCCGGACCTCCAAAAACTCGGTGAGCCGGTTGTTGAGGCAGCGACCGATCAGTGAATCCGGACCGCCGCGGAGGATTTCCACGGCATCGTCCGCGATCAGGCGGTGATTTCGGCTAAGCAATTCCAGGGCGAGCTCACTCTTGCCGATTCCGCTTTCCCCTGTGATCAGCACGCCGATCCCCATGACTTCCATGAAGACACCGTGTTCCACAACACGGGGCGCGAGGGCATGGGAGAGGAAATAGTTCAGGCTCTCGATCAGCAGCGGGCTGGGCTGGCTCGACTGAAAAAAAGGAACCTTGTGTTGATCCGCCGCTTCGAGCAGGTCGGCCGCAGGATCAACCCCGGCGGCAATGAACACCGCCGTCTGGGGGCGACTGAACAGCTTCTCGATGGCAATGGATCGCTCTTCGGGCGAGAGTTGATTGATGTACTCAATCTCGCTGTCGCCAATGACCTGGACGCGGTTGGGATGGATGAAATTGAGATGCCCGACCAGTGCCATGCCGGGATACTTCGCGGTTGCGGGTTCGAGCTGCCGGTTCTCGCCACTTTTCCCCGCGAGCCATTGGAGTTTCAGTTGTGTTGACTGGGCATCGAACAGCTCATGGGCTGTAAGGGAGTCAGTCATGACGCCTTCTGGTATTCAAGATCCGCATCGCAAAGGACGGCGTAGACTTCATCACCGGTCCGGGCCGCCAGCAGACGTTTGCGGTATCCCTCATCTGCCATCATGCGCGCAATCTGGGAGAGCAGCTGGAGATGTTCATCCGTGGTGTTTTCCGGGACGAGGAGGGCAAAAACCATCTTCACGGGCTTGTTGTCGATGGCATCGTAATCCATATCCGACTTGAGAATGGCGAAGGCCCCCACGGCCTTGTCCAGGCCCCGCATTCTTCCGTGGGGGATCGCGATGCCATTGCCTACGCCGGTGCTGCCCAGGCGTTCTCGTTCGATCAGGCATTGAAACGCGGCATGATCGTCCAGTTGGGGATTTCCGGCCCGCATCAGGGTGCTCAAGTTTTCGAGGAGACGTTTCTTGCTGGTCGCACCCAGAGCGCAATCGATGCGTTCCGGAGAAACCAGTTCATGCAGTTGCAGGGTCATTGCGTATTGCCAGGGCGCGTATGGCGAGGGAAAGACTCAGTATTGGTGTTTCTGTTCCGCCGCAACCCGCTGGTGATGGTCACCCGTTTTTTCCTTATGTTTGATTACCTGCCGGTCCAGCTTGTCGGCAAGAAAGTCGATTGCCGCATACATATCGTCACCGTCGGCATTCGCATGGATCTGTGCTCCCTTCGTGTGAATGGTGCACTCGGCCAGGTGTCGGTTCTTTTCCACCAGCAGGACGACATTGGTACTGGTGACGTGATCGAAATGACGGTGAATACGGCCAATCTTCTCGTCGACATAGCTCCGCAGGGGATCGGTGACTTCTACGTGTTGGCCGGTTATCGAGATTTGCATTTGTTAACTCCTGAAAAGATGTAACACCTAAACAAGTGATTTTCTCAGATTCGATGGCGGAATGTTCATGGACTCCCTGTACTTTGCGATGGTACGGCGGGCGACATTGATACCCTGTTCTCCCAGAGACCGGGCAATATCGCTGTCGCTGACCGGTTTCTCGGGTGGTTCGTTTTCAATGATCTTGCTGATCAGGGACCGGATTGCGGTCGCCGAGCAGGTGCCTCCATCGACGGTTCCGACGTGACTGGAAAAAAAGTATTTGAGTTCGAATACGCCACGGGGCGTGAGCATATACTTGTTTGTTGTCACGCGGGAGATGGTCGATTCGTGCATGTTTACGGCCTCGGCCACGTCGTGCAGTACCAGAGGCTTCATGGCTTCGGGTCCGTGATCGAAAAAGGCACGTTGCCGGTCAATGATGGTCCGCGCGACCTTGATCAGTGTTTCGTTCCGGCTATGCAGGCTCTTGAGAAACCACTTTGCCTGCTGCAGCTGTTCCTGCAGATATTTGTTGTCGGCGTTGTTCACGCCCCGCTGAATCAGTTTCTCGTAGGCGTGATTGACCCGCAGGCGCCGCGAGACTTCCTTGTTCAGCTCCGCTCGCCAGACACCCTTGACCTTTTTTACCAGGATGTCGGGAATGATATAGGCCGCTTGCGGCGCATTGATCGCTGCCCCCGGACGCGGGTTCATCTGCTGAATGAGCTGTACCGCGTGCTGCAATTCATTCTGGCGCAGTCCGAGATTCTTGCGCAGCTGCACGTGGTCCCGCTTCGCCAACAGATCAAGGTTGGCGTCGGTGGCAAGTTCCCGTGCCTGGGCAAGCCAGGGTGTATCTTCCGGAAGGACACGCATCTGCAAACGAAGACATTCCGCCAGGCTGCGCGCGCCCACTCCCAGAGGATCGAAGTTCTGAATCTGGTGCAACACGGCCTCGATTTCCTCCACCTCGATCGCATCCTCATCCGACGCAACCGATTGCTGGATATCCTTGAGGTCCGATCGGAGATAGCCATCGTCATCGATGGCATCAATGATTGCCGTCGCGATCTCACGGTCGCGATCGGAGAAGGGCGTGAGGCTCATCTGCCAGTAGAGGTGATCCTGCAGGGTTTCGGCCGCACTGTTGCGCGCATCCAGGTCCATGCCCTCGGTGTCCGAACCGGATGAAGTAGTCGTGGCAATGGGCGATTCGAAGGGGTCGGTCCAGTCGCTGTCGTCTTCCGGGCCGCCCTGTTCCATTTCCGTATCGGTGGCCTTGAGGTTTTCGCCTTCGCTGACCTCGACGCGAACATCCTCTGGCTGTGTCTGTTCGTCCTCGTTGCGGCCGTCGTCTTCCGCTTCTTCCAGCAAGGGGTTGCCTTCCAGGGCCTCCTGTATCTCCTGCTGCAGTTCAATGGAAGAAAGCTGCAAAAGACGGATCGCCTGCTGCAGTTGCGGCGTGATGGTCAGCTGTTGACCGAGTCTTAACTCGAGCGACTGTTTCATGGACAGGTGGATCGTTGCTGCTGTGAGCTGTGTTCGTTTGGTATTGCCGGCGGCATGGTCGAATCCGTAGTGATATTTTAGTCCGTCCCCTCCCCAGAGGATAGCCGAGTTGTGCCCCGGGGACAGTCTCAGAGGGTGAACTCGGACCCCAGGTAGACCCGCCGGACATCCGGATTGGCCAGCACCTCCGGGGGGGTGCCGGCGGTGAGAATACGGCCTTCGCTGAGGATATAGGCACGATCGCAGATTTTCAGGGTTTCGCGCACATTGTGATCAGTAATCAGTACGCCGATCCCAAGTCCCTCTAAGTGTTTGATTAGATGTTGTATTTCA
>JARRJV010000025.1:3661-90891 GCA_037388825.1 Acidiferrobacteraceae bacterium
GTTGTATTTCTATAACGGAAATGGGGTCCACGCCGGCGAAGGGCTCGTCCAGCAGGATAAACTCCGGCTCCGTGGCCAACGCCCGGGCAATCTCGGCCCGCCGCCGCTCACCCCCGGAAAGGCTGATTCCCAGCGTATTTCGCCGCTCCTCGATGGCCAGGTCATGCAGCAGGGTCTCCAGCTTCTGCTGTCGTTGCTCGGCGTCCAGGTCAGACCGGGTTTCCAGGATGGCCAGGATGTTCTGTTCCACAGTCAGTTTGCGAAAGATCGAGGCCTCCTGGGGCAGATAACCCAGCCCCAGGTGCGCGCGCCGGTGCATGGGCAGGCGGGTGATGTCCTGTCCGCCCAGGGTCAGGGATCCCCCGTCAGGGCGAATCAGTCCGACAATCATGTAAAAGCAGGTAGTCTTCCCCGCTCCGTTCGGGCCGAGCAGGCCCACTACCTCACCGCTGGTGATCTCCAGGGAGACATCGTTGACGACCTGGCGTCCGCGATACTCCTTGTACAGGCCGGATACCGCGAGGGTATTCTTGTTTTGCTTTTTCGTGGTCACGGCTTGGTTTCCGGCTGGCGCCACAGGGTGGCGGATATCGGGTGACCAGGCCGACCCCACGCCTCCAGAATTCCCTTGTCCAGATCATAGATCGCCTTGTCTGCGGCAATCCGGTCGCGCCCCCGTTGCACGTCCACCTGGCCGTTCAGGGTGATCTGCCGGGGATGGGCATCGTAGCGTATGTTTTCTCCGCGCAGAATGATCTCCCGCGGTTCCTCTTCCACAAGCTGGCGTGCCCGCGCGGGCCTTCCCTGCGCGGTAACGGTTTCCAGCTCACGGCCATGCCTTATTGCTGTAGCAACGTCGGCGGAAATGTGCAGGCTTCCCTGGCGCAGGGAGACGCCGCCGCGATACTCGCTCTTCCCGGTGGCCTCGTTGTAGACAATGGAGTCTGCGCGCAGGTACACGGGCTGGTTCTGATCGGATTCCAGCGCTCGCGCCGTTGCCGGCGGGAACAGGATCGCGCCGACGATCAACAGGGCCGACAGGCGTACACAGGTGGCTGCTTTCACTGCTTCTCCGCTGCGGGTTTGGGCCGGGGTTTGAGCAGGACCTTGGTATGGTTGGCCGATACATCGCTGACCACCCGTCCCTTGCGCCGTTCCACGATTCGCACATTGTCGAACATTTCGATTTCCCTTCCACTGTCCGGGAAGCTGGCACGGTCGGCCCGTGTTGTTACGGTAACATCCCCCGGGTGGTACTGAACCAGGTCCGGCTTGTCCAGCAGGGACAGCTTGCGTACGGGAAAGTGCGTGAGCCGCTGCGCCGTCAGGCGGTACTCCGGTCGGCCTGTCTTGTCCATCTGCGTTGCGTGCATGTTTTCCATGGTGTAGTCCGGTACATCGGCCGAAGCGGGGCCTGGTGCGGCTCGTGGCAGATGAATCAGTCCCGATAGCCACCAAAGCAGGGCGGCGAACAGAATGACAGCCGCGGTGAGAGTTAGATGTTTTCGGTCCACGTGGACACCGGGCCAGGTCTCTACAGATATTTCTTCATTTCGTCGGCGTAGGACCCCTGCGCGTACATGAGCATTTCGCAGAATTCCCTCGCTCCGCCCCGACCGCCGGGACTGGGCGTCACCCAGTGGGAATATTCGCGGATCAACGGATGTGCATCGTGCACGGCGACGGAGAGGCCGACACGCCGCATGATCGGCAGATCCACGATATCATCGCCAACGAAGGCAGCCTGTTCGGGCGACAATCCGAGTTTTCCGATTAGCGCCTCGAATACCGGAAGCTTTTCTGCGGCGCCCTGGAACAGGTGCTTGATCTCAATGTCGCGGCACCGGTGCTCCACCACGCGCGAAGTCCGACCGGTAATGATCGCGGTCTCCACGCCGTTGCGCACCAGCATTTTCATGCCGTGACCGTCCCGGGAGTTGAACGCCTTGTACTCCTCGCCGTTATCCCCGAGGAAAAGGCTGCCGTCCGTCAGCACACCGTCCACATCGAAAATCGCAAGCCGGATGCCCCGCGCCCGCTCGATGACATCGCGGTCGATTTCGAATGTGGGTGCGAGATGGGCGGGTACCGGAGTTGGTTCGGTCATGGCTCTATACCAGTCCCGCACGAAGCAGGTCGTGCATATTGAGGGCGCCGATGATCTTCCGGTCCGGATCGATGACACAAATGCTGTTGATCTTCTTCTCCTGCATCAGGTTCACGATTTCCGCCGCGAGGACGTCATCACCGGTAGTGATGGGGTCGTGGGTCATCACATCGCTCATTCGTGCGTTGTAGACGTCGACGCCCTGGGCAAGAATGCGCCGAAGGTCGCCATCGGTGAACATCCCGACCAGGCGATCGTCGCCGGCAACCACGCCGGTCATGCCCAGGCCCTTGCTGCTCATTTCCACCAGTGCCTCGCGCAGCGGTGCGTCGTCCCGCACCACCGGAACACGGTCGCCCGTGTGCATGATATCGCGAACATACAGAAGAAGGCGTCGCCCCAGCCGGCCGCCGGGATGAGAGCGGGCGAAGTCATCAGCGGTAAACCCGCGCGATTCCAGAAGTGCCACCGCGAGGGCATCGCCCATAACCAGGGTCGCGGTCGTGCTGGACGTGGGCGCCAGGTTCAGCGGACATGCCTCCTTTTCCACACCGATGTCCAGGACGACGTCGGATTCATGCGCCAGCGGCGAGTTGCGGTTGCCGGTCATGGCGATGAGCCGAATATCCATGCGCTTGATCAATGGGAGGATAGTCAGGATCTCTTCCGTGTTTCCCGAATTGGAAATCGCGAGCACCACGTCCTGTTCCGTAATCATGCCGAGATCCCCGTGGCTCGCCTCTCCCGGGTGTACGAAAAAGGCCGGCGTTCCTGTACTCGCCAGCGTTGCTGCAATCTTGCCACCGATGTGCCCGGACTTGCCCATGCCAACGACCACGACACGACCCTGACCGGCCAGTATGATCTGGCAGGCGCGGACGAACTCGTCACCGATTCGATCCGCGAGCGCACCTATGGCCCGGGTCTCCAGCTGGACGACGTTCTTGGCGGGATTGAGAAAGACGGAGGATTCGGCCATGTGGCGTAATCGCTTGGCAGCCGGCTTGGCTGTATGTTTCAGGAATTGCGGGCCAGTATAATCCAATGTCGCCGGATTCGCCTATGAGGCGGCGAAATCCCGGAATAATCTGAGAGCCGGACGAGGAACGATGGAAGTGGATGAAACATTGATGGTGGGCACCCACGGGTGGGATCACGATGAATGGGCGGGGTCTTACTACCCGGAAGAACTGCCGGACGACTGGCGCTTCGGCTACTACAGCAACGAGTATCGCGCCGTACTGATGAGCGCCAATCACTGGTACCTGGAACAGCCGATCGAAGACTGGATCGAGGATGCGGACAAGGCGTTCCGCATGGTCCTGGAACTGCCGTCCGATTTGTCCCGCCCGTTGCCGAAATGGCGGGAAAAGTGGGAGCAGTTCCGGCGCGACAGTGAACTGCTGGACCCCTTTCGTCGCGGCTACGTGCTCACGACCGACCCGGCTGCCGAAACGGACGCGGAATGGTTGCGGCAGGTCCTGCGGACTCTAGGTGAATTGGCACCGGTTTCCGTCGATCTGGCCGGACCGTGGCGGACCGGGGCCCTGTCAGAGTGCGTATACTCAAATGGTGGCACCGTGCTTTGGTATTGCGATGAATCGGACATGGATGAACCTCCAGGCGATGGGTTGTGGGTCGCGATTGCCGGGGGTGCCGATGCCCGGCGCCAGCGGGAGGTCATCGAGAAGCTGGGTGCGTGGATGGAACAAAATGGGGGTGCCGCCGGACTCTTCTTTGAGGGGAGCAAGGCGCCGGAGGCCGCAGCAGGGGCCCGCATTATTGCCGAGATGCTCGGGATCTGAAAAGGAAATGCGAGTATTACAGCAATGTTGTGCGCGAAACTGCTGCAATGGCAAGTGCACTCGTCTAGAATCGGCCGGACGCTATCGCGGCCACGAGATCCGGTGACATGCAGGTATGAACGAAGCACGAAATGATGACAACGAAGCGATGGTAGTGGTTGACGGCGTCAGCTTCAGTTACGGCGACCGGCCCATTGTGAACAATCTCTCCCTCACCGTGCCGCGGGGCAAGGTAGTTGCCATCATGGGCGGCAGTGGCTGCGGAAAGACCACGCTGTTGAACATGATTGGCGGTCGACTCAAGCCAAGTTCCGGTCGCCTTATCGTGGACAACGAACCGGTTCCGGAGCTGAGCAAGGCGCGCCTGTTCGAGTTGCGCAAACGCATGGGCATGTTGTTCCAGACCGGTGCCTTGCTGACGGACCTGACGCTTTTCGAAAATGTCGCCTTTCCCATCCGCGAGCATACCCGGCTGCCGGAGACCATCCTGCGCAAGGTCGTACTGATGAAGCTGGAACGCGTTGGCTTGCGTGGCGCCTGGCAGCTCATGCCATCGGAACTCTCGGGCGGAATGGCGCGCCGTGCGGCACTGGCGCGCGCGATTGCCCTGGAGCCGATGATGATCATGTACGACGAACCGTTCACGGGGCTGGATCCGATCTCCAAGGGTGTGATCGCCAAGCTGATCCGAGAACTGAATCAGACGCTGGGAATCACGTCCATTGTCGTTTCCCATGATGTGCCCGAGACCTGCGAGATCTCCGACTACGCGTATCTGGTCGGAGAGGGACGAATTATCGGCGAGGGATTGCCGGAGGAAGTGCAGAAATCGACTTCACCTCATGTACGCCAGTTCATGGAGGGATTGCCCGACGGGCCGGTTCCCTATCAATACCCGGCACCGGAGTACTTCGGCGACCTTATGCAGGACGGAAGGCGTTGAACGGCGAATCGAAATCAATGCGGGGCCTTGGAAGGGTAGTCAATCTGATCGCGTCGCTTGGGTCGGCCGCGATCAATGACATCACTCGACT
The DNA here is from genome assembly GCA_037388825.1 of Acidiferrobacteraceae bacterium. NCBI lineage: Bacteria > Pseudomonadati > Pseudomonadota > Gammaproteobacteria > Acidiferrobacterales > Acidiferrobacteraceae > Acidiferrobacteraceae bacterium. Next base: position 8,608 of record JARRJV010000025.1, read on the forward strand.
GGGCCGCGCCAGTCTGTTTCTGTACGAGATCCTGTCGGGACTCGGAAGCCTGGTGCCGCGCTTCTACCTTGTCATACAACAGGTGTTCAACGTCGGTGTACTGACGCTACTGATTATCCTCGTTGCCGGCCTGTTTGTGGGCATGGTGCTGGCGCTGCAGGGCTACAATACCCTGGTGACCTTCGGCGCCGAGGAGAGCCTGGGCCTGGTGGTCGCCATGGGCCTGGTACGAGAACTCGGGCCCGTGGTTACCGCCCTGCTATTTGCCGGCCGTGCCGGCTCGGCCCTGACCGCGGAGATCGGTCTGATGAAGGCAACCGAACAGCTGGCGGGCATGGAAATGATGGCCGTCGACCCGGTCAAACGTGTGATTGCACCCCGGTTTGTCGCGGGCCTGATCGCCATGCCCCTGCTGGCGGCGATGTTCAGCGCCGTCGGCGTGCTCGGCGGCCACCTGGTGGGTGTCGGCCTGGTGGGGGTGGATGCGGGATCTTTCTGGTCGCAGATGCAGAACGGGGTCGATTTCTACGATGATATCCTCAATGGCATCATCAAGAGTGTCGTCTTCGGATTCGTGGTCAGCTGGATCGCGGTGTTTGAGGGGTATGATGCGGTTCCGACCTCCGAAGGCGTGGCCCGGGCCACGAATCACACGGTTGTCTATTCATCGCTGGCGGTGCTGGCGCTCGATTTCATCCTGACTTCCTTGATGCTGGGAGAGCTGTAGATGGTACAGAAACGTACGGTGGAGCTATGGGTCGGCATTTTTGTTGCCGGCGGTTTGCTGGCGGTGGCGATGCTGGCCTTTCGCGTGGGCAATCTGGGCAGCGCGGACGTGTCCAACCCCTACGTGGTCACGGCGAAATTCCAGAATATCGGCGGTCTCAAGGTCAAGGCCGCCGTCACCATGGCCGGCGTGCGCATCGGTCGTGTAACGAATATCGGATTCGACCCCCGGAACTACGAGGCGATTGTATCCATGTCCATCGATGGCAAGTACAAAAACATCCCGGACGATGCCAGCGCTTCCATTCTGACCTCCGGCCTTCTGGGCGAACAATATATAGGTATCGTCCCCGGGGGCAGTGATCAGTACCTGAAGAACGGAAGCCAGATTACGCTTACGCAGTCGGCCCTGGTGCTGGAGAACCTTATTGGCCAAGTGATGGTCAAACTGACTGAAGGTTCCGGAACCGAGAAGAAATAGCCCTGTTGCGAGGAATGGTCATGAAAAATCTGTTATGGATGCTCCCTTGCCTGGCCCTGCTTGCTTCGCCCGCGATGGCGGCCGACACACAGCCCGCGCAGAAGCAGCCGGACGAGTTGGTCAAGGCGGTCAGCGGCGAGATTCTGCCCCTGCTCAAGAAAAAACACGGCTACTACGCGGCCGACAACAATCGCCTGTATGCCATGGTCAACGAGCGCATCCTGCCGTATTTCGATTTCCGCAAGATGTCGCAGTATGTGTTGGGTCTGGCCTGGCGCCGGGCGAGCGAGGCCCAGAAGCAGCGTTTTGCGGACGAGTTCCGCAAGCTCCTGGTTCGCACTTACGCCACGGCCCTGCTGCGCTACAACGACCAGCAGGTCATCTATCTCCCCTATACCGGCAAGCCGACCGACCACATCGTTCTGGTGAAGACTGAGCTCAAGCAGACCAGTGGCGAGGCCAATGTTCCGATCTACTTTACGTTCTACAACGGTCCGCAAGGCTGGAAGGTGTTCGATCTTACGATTGACGGGGTTAGTCTGGTGACCAACTATCGCAAGGTCTACGGCACGCGGATCCAGAAAGAGGGCCTGGATGCGGTCATCAACAGTCTGGCCGAACAGAACCGCAAGGCCGAGGCCGTTGCCGCCCAGGGAAGCAAGTGACGAACAAACCCGGCTCATCCGCGGCGACCGCGAGTGTCTCCCTGCAGGGTGACACGGTCCAGGTCACCGGTCCGCTCAATTTCGCCACCGTCCCGTCGGTGCTTCCGCAGTCTGCCCAGTGGCTGGGTCGGGGCCTGTCGAACCTGACCGTCGATCTGACGGGCGTGCCCTGGGCCGACAGCGCGGGACTTGCCCTGTTGCTGGAATGGCTGGTCCAGGCCCGTGGCAAGGGGCTCTCGATTCACTATGCCGGCATCGACCGCCAGGTTGCGGAGATCATCCGCATCAACGGCCTGCAGGATCTCATCGGCAACAACTCTCCGTCATGACGGAAGCGGCCATCGATATCCGTGGCGTCGAAAAGCGCTACGGAGACCTGCGTGCCCTGAAGGGTGTCACTTTCACGGTTGAACGCGGCGAGTTTTTTGGCCTGCTCGGCCCGAACGGGGCCGGCAAGTCCACACTGATCAACATCATCGCCGGTCTGAGTCGCGCCACTGTCGGGTCCGTCAGTGTTCTTGGAAAGGATGTGGTTTCGCAGTACCGCGAGTCCCGTCGACATCTCGGCATCGTTCCCCAGGAGCTTGTATTCGATCCGTTCTTTACCGTGCGTGAGGTCCTGCGGATCCAGGCCGGCTACTTCGGTCTGGGATCCATTGCCCATGACTGGATCGAACGCCTCATGGATGCCCTGCAACTGGCGGACAAGGCCGAAAGCAATATGCGTGCGCTGTCCGGGGGCATGAAGCGCAGGGTGCTGATAGCCCAGGCCCTGGTGCACAAGCCCGAGGTAGTAGTGCTCGACGAACCGACCGCCGGCGTGGACGTGGAACTGCGCCAGTCCCTGTGGGTGTTCGTGCGCCAGTTGCACGGCGAAGGACACACCATTGTGCTGACCACGCACTACCTCGAAGAAGCGGAATCCCTGTGCGACCGCATCGCGATACTCAATCACGGCGAGGTGGTGGCGTTGGACACCAAGTCCCGATTGCTGGCCCAGGGCATCGGTCGCCGCATGCGCGTGTGCATTTCCTTTGATGGTCCGGCCGGCGAGCTCCCGCCGGCGATCGCCGACAAGGTCAGGCGCCTGGACGAGCAGTCTCTGGAACTGGAACTCGATCGCGAGCAGGACTCGGTCGTTGACGCCATTGATGCCTTGCGAAGTTCCGGGGTCCGGGTGACCGATGTGCAGACCGAGGCCGCGGATCTGGAGGATGTGTTCGTGGAACTGGTACAGAGGCCCGAAGCATGAATCCCCGCGGTTTCTACACGCTGTTCTACAAGGAGACACTGCGGTTCTCCAAGGTGTGGCTGCAGACCCTGGGGGCCCCGGTCATCACTGCGTTGCTGTATCTCCTGGTGTTCGCCCATGTGCTTGAAGGCAGGATGGAGGTGTTCGAAGGTGTCGGCTACGGATCCTTTTTGATCCCCGGGCTCATGATGATGTCCCTGATCCAGAATTCCTTCGCCAACAGTTCGTCCAGCATCATTCAGTCGAAGGTAACCGGGAATCTGGTCTTTGTCCTGCTGGCCCCGCTTTCCTATCTGGAGTTCTATCTGGCCTTCGTTCTGGCGGCGGCGGCGCGAGGCGTGATGGTGGGGTTGGGGGTGTTCGTGGTTGGAAAACTGTTCGTGCCCCTGCCGGTGCAGCATCCCCTGATTGTCATCGCCTTCGCTATTCTCAGCGGGGCCGTTCTCGGTACCCTGGGGATCATCGCCGGAATGTGGGCGGAAAAATTCGACCAGCTGGCGGGGTTCCAGAATTTCGTGATCATGCCCCTCTCATTCCTCAGCGGGGTGTTCTATTCCATCCATTCCCTGCCCACGCTTTGGCTGCATCTGTCGCGGTTTAACCCGTTTTTCTACATGATCGACGGGTTTCGTTACGGGTTCTTCGGGGTCTCGGACATCGCCCCCTGGATCAGTCTCGCGGTGGTATTCGGGGCATTGGTGGCCCTGGCCGTGGTGACGCTGGAGATGTTGCGCCGCGGCTACCGCCTGCGGGACTGAGTCCGTACGCCCAGTGTGTTTTCTTTTGATTCCCAAGACCCTATGCTGCCGCCCTTGAATTCCCCGGGCCCAGCCCGATATAAAGGGACGATATGACGATGCAGGCAGACACCATCCGGCAGCTGATTGAGCAGGGCCTGGCCGGCGCCCGGGTGATGGTCCAGGGAGACGACGGAGCCCATTTCGAGGCGATCGTCGTTTCCGATGTCTTCGAGGGAAAATCCATGGTGGAACAGCATCAAATGGTCTACCAGGCCCTGGGTGACAAGATGCGGGCGGAGATTCACGCGCTTTCCATGCGCACCTTCACCCCGGCCGAATACGAGGCCGCCGGCGGCCAGTAGGCCAACACACCGAACCAGTCTATTTGAGGGGCACGAGTATGAGCACACAGGAACGTATTGCCGAGCAGATCCAGAACAACAAGGTCATGCTCTATATGAAGGGTACGCCGCAGTTTCCCCAGTGCGGTTTTTCCGGCCGCGCGGTCCAGATCCTGCAGGCCTGCGGTGTCGAGTTTGGGTCTTTTGATGTCCTTTCGGACGACGAAATGCGCTCGGGCATCAAGGAGTATTCGAGCTGGCCGACCATTCCGCAGCTGTACGTGGACGGCAAGTTCATCGGCGGGGCCGATATCATGACCGAGATGTACCAGCGCGGCGAACTCCAGAAGCTGGTGGAGCAGCTCAAGTAGCGCGACCGTCTACCGGCTCACATCGACAGGCTGCCCGGAGGGCAGCCTTGTTTTTTTGGGGCGCAGGGCATACCGTACGGGCTGTCCGTCCCCGGGCGGCGCGATTCCCGGGGTCTTCCCCGTCTACCCTGAACCACAACGAACAAGTCCATGGACAAGCTGATCGTAACCGGCGGCACTCCCTTGCAGGGCGATGTTCGCATTTCGGGCGCCAAGAACGCCGCACTCCCGGTGCTGGTGGCCTCCCTGCTGGCAAAGGGATCCTTGCGCATCAATAACGTCCCGCACCTGCAGGACATCACCACCACCATGGGCCTGCTGGGCATCATGGGGGTGCGCCTGGTGGTGGATGAAAAGATGTCCATCGAGGCCGATGCCACGGAGATCACCTCGATTCGCGCGCCCTACGATCTGGTCAAGACCATGCGTGCCTCCATCCTGGTGCTGGGCCCGTTGTTGGCGCGTTTCGGTGAAGCCGAGGTATCCATGCCGGGTGGCTGCGCCATTGGGTCGCGACCGGTCAATCTGCACATCAAGGGCCTGCAGGCCATGGGCGCGGATATTTCCATCGAGGATGGCTACATCAAGGCGCGGGCGCAACGCCTCAAGGGCGCGCGTATCTTCATGGACATGGTGTCCGTGACCGGTACCGAGAACATCATGATGGCGGCAACTCTGGCCGATGGGACCACCGTCATCGAGAACGCCGCCCGTGAGCCGGAGGTTACCGATCTCGCCGAGTGCCTCAACCGCATGGGCGCGCGCATTAGCGGCGCCGGTAGCGACATGATCACGATTGAGGGCGTAGAGGAATTGCACGGCGCCGAGCACACCGTGATTCCGGACCGGATCGAAACCGGGACCTATCTGGTCGCGGCCGCCATCACCGGCGGTGATGTGCGGGTGCGCAATACCCAGCCACGGCTGGTGGAGGCGGTGCTGGACAAGTTGCACGAAGCCGGCGTGGGTCTGGAGATGGGAGACGACTGGATCCGGGTGCAGATGAACGGCCGCCGGCCCAAGGCCGTGGGCGTACGCACGGCGCCGTACCCGGCCTTCCCCACGGACATGCAGGCGCAGTTCGTCGTCCTGAACTCCATCGCCGAAGGCACGGGGATGGTCACCGAGACCGTGTTTGAAAACCGTTTCATGCACGTGCAGGAACTGCAGCGCATGGGTGCCGACATCGAATTGAACGGCAATACTGCCGTGGTGACCGGCGTACCACAGCTGCACGCGGCACCGGTGATGGCGACCGACCTTCGCGCTTCGGCCAGCCTGGCCCTGGCGGGACTGGTGGCGGAGGGCGACACCGTCGTTGATCGCATCTATCACATTGACCGCGGCTACGAATGTATCGAGGAAAAACTGGCGGGGCTGGGCGCGAAGATCCGGCGCGCACCGTCGGAGACCCTGAAAAAGATACAGGATCGCCAGACGGCGTAGTTCCCATGACCGAGTCCCTGACCATCGCCTTGTCCAAAGGCCGCATCCTGGACGAGACCCTTCCCTTGTTGCAGGCCGCCGGCGTTACGCCCGCGGAAGATCCGGCCACCAGTCGCAAGCTGATTCTGCAGACGAATCTGCCGTCGATTCGTCTGGTGATCATTCGCGCTGCAGATGTGCCGACCTACGTGGAATTCGGTGCCGCCGATCTGGGTGTAGCGGGCAAGGATGTCTTGATGGAAACCGACGGCGCCGGCCTTTATGAACTGCTCGACCTCGGCATTGCCCGGTGCCGGCTGGCGGTGGCCGAGCCCGAGGGCCTGGCCCGCAGCGATGATCCGCGCACCTGGACGCGCCTGCGCATCGCCACGAAATACGTGAACATCACCCGCCGGCACTTCGCCGCCAAGGGAATCCAGACCGACATCATCAAACTGTACGGGTCCATGGAACTCGCCCCCCTGGCCGGTTTGTCGGACCGGATCGTCGACCTGGTCAGCACCGGATCGACGCTGAAGGCCAACGGCCTGGTGGAGGTGGAACACATCGCCGATATCAGTTCACGTCTCGTATCCAACAAGGCCGCCATGAAAATGAAGTCTGCCGCGGTCAAGGACCTGGTCTCGCGCCTGCGTGCCGCTGTGGAGGCAAAGGCGTGAGCGCGAAGTTGGCCATACGCGAGCTCGATGCCGGCGCCCCGGACTTTGCCGACCGGCTTGAGTCCCTGCTCGACCGTGGCCAGGGCGGTGACAACCCGGTGGAGAAAGATGTCCGCGCCATCGTCGAGGATGTTCGCGCCCGTGGGGATGTCGCCCTGCTGGAGTACACCGAGCGCTTTGATCGGCTCCGCGTGGCGAAGGCGGCGGAACTGGAGATCCCCCGTGCAAGAATGACTGATGCCCTGGGCTCGCTGAAGCCCGAGGTGCGCCAGGCGCTGACCGAGGCCGCCGAACGTGTGCGCCGTTATCATGAGCGGCAGAAGGGCGAGTCCTGGCAGTATGCGGAGGAGGATGGCACCGTGCTCGGCCAGCAGGTGACCCCCCTGGATCGGGTTGGACTGTACGTGCCCGGTGGCAAGGCGGCCTATCCGTCCTCGGTACTCATGAACGCCATTCCGGCCAAGGTCGCCGGGGTCGGTGAGCTGATCATGGTGGTTCCCGCGCCCAATGGTGCACTCAACGACATGGTGCTGGCCGCCGCCGAACTGGCGGGGGTCGATCGCGTATTTTCCATCGGTGGCGCCCAGGCCGTCGCGGCCCTGGCCTACGGTACTGACACCGTGCCGCGCGTCGACAAGATCGTCGGACCCGGAAACATCTACGTCGCTACCGCCAAGCGCATGGTCTTCGGCGCCGTGGACATCGACATGATCGCCGGGCCATCGGAGATCGTGGTGGTGTGTGACGGCAAGACCGATCCGGCGTGGGTGGCCATGGATCTTTTCTCCCAGGCCGAGCACGACGAGCAGGCCCAGGCCATCCTGATCAGCCTGGATCCGGAATTCGCCGCTGCCGTGCGCGCCGCCATGGAGGAGCTGATCGAAGACATGCCGCGGCGTGACATCATCCGCGCCTCCCTGGAGTCCCGTGGCGCCCTGATTACCGTCGCCGATCTGGACCGTGCCGTAGAGCTGGTCAACACCATGGCGCCGGAACATCTTGAGTTGTCCATCGAGGATGCCGAGGTGGTGGCGCATCGCATCCGTCATGCCGGTGCGATCTTTATCGGGCGCTACACGGCGGAGGCTCTGGGCGACTACTGTGCCGGTCCCAATCATGTCCTGCCCACGGCCGGTACCGCGCGATTCAGTTCACCCCTGGGCGTGTATGATTTCCAGAAGCGCTCCAGTCTGATCATGTGTTCCGCAAAGGGCGCCGATGCATTGGGGCGCACCGCCTCGGTGCTGGCGCGGGGAGAGGGCTTGACCGCCCACGCGCGTTCGGCGGAGTTCCGCATCAAGTCGCAGGCCTGAGAGATCCCATGAGTATCGATGATCGCGTACGCCGCCGGGTGCGTGACGAGATCCGCGAACTGCATGCCTATGGTGTGGCCGACGCGAGCGGTCTGGTCAAGCTCGACGCCATGGAAAACCCCTACACCTGGCCTGAGGAAATCCGCGAGGCCTGGCTGGCGCGCCTGCGTACCGTCGACGTGAACCGCTATCCCGATCCGGAAGCGTCCGCGTTGCAAGGTCGATTGCGCGAGGCGATGGAGGTTCCGGACGGGCAGGCCGTGCTGCTCGGCAACGGCTCGGATGAAATCATCCAGATGATCCTGCTGGCGCTTGGCCGTCCCGGTGCCGTGGTCCTTGCGCCAAGCCCGACCTTCGTCATGTACGCGATTACAGCGCAGTTCACGGGCATGGAATTCGTTGGCGTTCCCCTGCGGGCGGAGGACTTCGGTCTTGACCGCGAGGCCATGCTTGCCGCGATCCGGGCCCGCGATCCGGCGGCGGTATTTCTCGCCTACCCAAACAACCCCACGGGCAATCTGTTCGACACTGGCGATATCGAGGCCATTCTTTCCGAGACCTCGGGACTGGTGGTGATGGACGAGGCCTACCACGCATTTGCCGGAGCCAGCTTCATGGATCGCCTTGGCGAGTTCGAGAACCTGGTGGTTATGCGCACCGTGTCCAAGCTGGGACTGGCGGGATTGCGCCTGGGTGTGCTGGCCGGGCCCGGGCAGTGGCTGGCGGAATTCAACAAGGTACGCCTGCCCTACAATATCAATGTCCTCACTCAGGTGACCGCGGAGTTTGCCCTGGAGCGGCGTGACTGGCTGGAGCAGCAGACCTTGCTCATTCGTGAGGAACGGGCCCGGGTGGCCCAGGCCCTGGCGGACATGTCCGGCATACGAGTCTGGCCGAGCGACGCCAACTTCATCCTGTTCCGTACCAGTGAACGGGAAGCGGGTGAGGTCCATGCAAGGCTGCGGGACGCCGGGGTCCTGATCAAGAAGCTCGACGGTAGCGATCCGCAGCTGGCCGGTTGTCTGCGTGTCACTATCGGTACGCCGGAAGAGAACGACGCATTCCTGTCCGCAGTGGCCGGGTTGCTCTGAGGATGCGGATCCGTCCCGGGTTCTGGTAGTATCGCAGTCACTTTCCACCAGGCTGAAACCATTGTGAACGCGCGCACCGCGACCGTGAGTCGCGACACCAAGGAGACCCGGATTACAGTCTCCGTCAATCTGGACGGATCCGGCGAGAGCAAGCTGGCCACCGGTCTGCCGTTTCTCGAACACATGCTGGAACAGATCGCGCGCCACGGCCTGATCGACCTGAATATCCAGGCCGAGGGAGATCTCCACATCGACGCCCACCACACGGTGGAGGACATCGGCATTGTGTTCGGCCAGGCGGTGGCGCAGGCGGCGGGCGACCGCAAGGGAATCCGTCGCTACGGTCACGCCTACGTTCCGCTGGACGAGGCCCTCAGTCGCGTGGTCATCGATTTTTCGGGTCGTCCCGGCCTGGAATACCATGTCGCGTTTCCGCGTGCCCGCATCGGCGAGTTCGACGTGGACCTGTTCCACGAGTTCTTTCAGGGATTCAGCAATCACTCCCTGACGACCCTGCACATCGATGCCTTGCGCGGCGCCAATGCGCACCACATCGCTGAAACGGTCTTCAAGGCCTTCGGTCGTGCAATGCGGTTGGCGTTGGAGGCGGATGCGCGCCTGGGTGACGTCATACCGTCCACCAAGGGGAGTCTGTAGGGACCGCCACCGGCGGCACCATGTCCACGTTCGATTCCATGGAATCCCCGATGCAAATTCTATCGTTGGCGCCGGGCCGCCAGGACTAACCCCGATGGGCAGCGTTGCCGTCATCGACTATGGCATGGGAAACCTGCGCTCCGTGTGCAAGGCCATCGAACACGTGGGGGGCTCCACCCGGGTCACGATCGTCGACGATCCGGACGGCATTCGCCGCGCCGACCGGGTTGTGTTTCCGGGCCAGGGCGCCATCGGCGGTTGTGTCCGCGCCCTGCAGGAGCACGAGTTGCTCGATGCGCTCGAGGATGCCATGCGCAACAAGCCGTTCCTTGGGGTCTGCCTGGGACTGCAGGTGTTGTATGAGTCCAGCGAGGAGGGCGGGGGTACGCGCGGGCTGGGCCGGATTCCCGGTACGGTGCGTCGTTTCCCCTCGGGTCTTTCCGACGAAATGACCGGGGAGCGCCTCAAGATTCCGCACATGGGGTGGAACCAGGTGCACCACGTGCAGGCCCATCCCCTGTGGGCCGGCATACCCCAGGACGCCCGATTCTATTTTGTACACAGCTTTTACGCAGATACGACCGACGCGGACTTCATTTATGGTACAACCGAGTATGGTTTACGGTTTACCTCGGCCGCCGGCCATGAGAATATTTTTGCGGTGCAATTCCATCCCGAGAAAAGCCAACACGCAGGATTGCGTTTGTACGAGAATTTCCTGAACTGGGACGGCAGGAGTTAGTCAGGGTTTTCAACATGCTGGTCATTCCGGCCATCGACATCAAAGACGGCAAGTGTGTGCGGCTGCGCCAGGGGCGCATGGACGAGGAGACGGTGTTCTCCGATGACCCCGTTGCCATGGCCACGCGCTGGGTCGAAGCGGGCGCCAGACGCCTGCACCTGGTCGATCTGAACGGAGCCTTTGAGGGCAAGCCGGTCAATGCTACGGCAATCGAGGCGATCACCCGCGCCCATCCGGATGTCCCGGTGGAGGTTGGCGGTGGCATTCGTGATGAGGATACGATCCAGGCGTACCTGGAGCTGGGCGTGCAGTACGTCATCCTGGGTACCAAGGCAGTCAATGCGCCGCACTTTGTCGGGGACATGTGCGCGGAATTTCCGGGCCACATCATCGTTGGCCTGGATGCAAAGGACGGCAAGGTGGCCATCGATGGCTGGTCCAAGCTTTCGGGTCACGATGTGGTGGATCTGGCGCAGCGCTTCCAGGACGACGGCGTGGACGCGATCATCTATACGGATATCGGTCGTGACGGCATGATGAGCGGGGTAAACGTGGATGCAACCGTGAATCTGGCCCAGTCGATCTCCATCCCGGTCATTGCATCCGGCGGCATCAAGACCCTGGATGATATCCGTGCCCTGTGCGCAGTGGCCGACGAGGGTATCGTCGGTGCCATCACCGGTCGCGCGATCTACGAAGGGACCCTGGACTTCGCCGAGGCGCAAAAGTTGGCAGAAACCTGCAACTAGAACCCGGATCCGCACGGGGTTTTTGACCTTTCCCTCCAACAGGACGTACTCTTCTGGGTTTCCGGACACCCCGCCAACGGCGGTAACCATCATGGGCCTAGCCAAACGCATCATTCCGTGCCTGGACGTCGACAATGGTCGCGTCGTCAAGGGCATACGGTTCGTGGAGATTCGCGATGCCGGCGACCCGGTGGAGGTCGCGCGCCGCTATGACGAGCAGGGCGCGGACGAAATCACCTTTCTCGATATCACCGCCAGCTCTGACGACCGCGAGACCATGGTGCACGTGGTGGAGCAGGTGGCAAGCGAGGTTTTCATTCCCCTCACGGTGGGGGGCGGTATCCGCGAACTGGAAGATGTGCGGCGCATGCTGAATGCCGGCGCCGACAAGGTGGCCATCAATACGGCGGCCGTGGCGCGTCCCGAGTTCGTGCGCGAGGCGGCGGAACATTTCGGCTCCCAATGCATCGTGGTTGCCATCGATGCCAAGCAGGTGGCGGACGGCGAGAATCCACGCTGGGAGATCTTTACCCACGGCGGTCGCAAGGCAACGGGACTGGATGCCGTCGAATGGGCGCGCCGTATGGCCGAGTACGGTGCCGGCGAACTCCTGCTCACGAGTATGGACCGCGACGGGACCCGGGATGGTTTTGATCTTCGGCTCACCCGGGCCGTATGTGATGCGGTGGAGATACCCGTGATCGCATCCGGCGGAGTGGGCGAGCTGCAGCATCTGCTTGATGGAGTCCGGGACGGACATGCCGACGCGGTGTTGGCCGCCAGTATTTTTCATTTTGGCGAATACACCGTAAACGAAGCCAAGCAGTTTCTCGCACAGCATGGCATAGAGATTCGCGATACCAGCGCGAAGGAGGCAGCGGCATGAGTTCAGCTGGAAGCTGGCTGGACACGGTCAAGTGGGATGCCCACGGGCTGGTACCGGCGATCGCGCAGGAACAGGGCAGTGGGCGGGTGCTCATGGTTGCGTGGATGAATCGTGACGCCCTCGCGGAAACGGCTGATACCCGGCGGGCGGTCTACTGGTCGCGCTCGCGCCAGAAACTGTGGCGCAAGGGCGAGGAGTCCGGCCACGAGCAGGCGGTGAGCGATATCCGACTGGACTGCGATGGCGACGTGGTTCTATTGACGGTGGAACAGAAAGGCGGCATTGCCTGTCACACCGGTCGGCACAGTTGTTTCTTTCGCCAACTCCAGGGGGACCAGTGGGTCGAAGTGGAACCGGTCCTGAAATCCGAGGAAGAGATCTACGGGCGCAGCTGAGGCCGGTCCCCCGGCGGATCCATGTGGAACGAATGAATGTCTGATATTCTGAACAAACTGGCTGCCGTACTGGCCGAACGCAAACAGGCGGATCCGTCCTCCTCGTACGTGGCGGGCTTGTATGCCCGCGGTCTGGACACCATCTTGAAGAAGATCGGCGAGGAAGCAACCGAGACCGTTATTGCGGCCAAGGGCGGAGACGCCGACCAGATCGTGCACGAGACGGCGGATTTGTGGTTTCACACCCTGGTCATGCTGATCGAGCGCGGCATTGAACCGGAGCGTGTACTGGCGGAGCTGGAACGCCGTTTCGGCGTTTCCGGGCTGGACGAAAAGGCGGCACGAAAGGGATAGATACGGATCCGTGCCGAACACGCGGGGACCCCTGAGGTCCAAACTACTGACACAGACTATTGCATCGGAGAACTACCATGGGACCAGGTTGGGTACAGCTACTGATCGTTCTTGGAATTGTGCTGCTGATCTTTGGCACAAAGAAGCTACGTAACATCGGCGGCGACGTGGGCGGCGCGATCCGCAATTTCAAACAGTCGATGAAAGAGGGTGAGGCCGGCGAAGGCGAGGCCAAGCAGGTCGAGGAAAAATCGGGACGCGTCATCGAAGGCGAGGCGAAGACCGAGGAGAAGGACAAGGTCTGACGCGAAGGCTTCGGGCCACCCATGTTTGACGTCGGCTTTTCTGAACTGACCCTAATCGGGCTATTGGCCCTGATCGTGCTGGGTCCCAAGCGATTGCCTGAAGCAGCCCGGACCGCCGGTCTGTGGGTCGGTCGACTGCGGGCGTTCATCAGCAATGTGCGAGACGATCTCGATCGGGAACTCCAGGGCGGGGACCTCGAAGAGCTGCGCAAGCTGAAGCACGAACTGGATGAGACCCGGCGCATGGTCCGGCAGCAGTCATCGGAGACATTCAGTCAGTTGCAGGCCCTGGATGAGGCCATCACCGGCGACCATTCCATACTGCCTTCGGCCGAAACCCCGGCGCAAAAACCGCGCGCGAAAACCCGCAAGAAGGCTGCGAAGAAATCGACCCGGAAGAAGAGTGCAACAAAGAAGACTACGCGCCCCGCGAAAAAGAAAGCGAAGCGTTCCATCACAAAAAAGAAATAGATAACCCGGCAACTCCATGAGCGGGACCGAATCCACCGACGACGATCTGCAGGAAGGGACGCTGATCTCCCATTTGCTGGAGCTGCGCAACCGGCTGCTGTATATCGCCATTGTGATCACCGTGGTGTTTATACCGGCGGCGATCTTCTCCAATCATCTCTATCAGTTCCTGGCGGCGCCCCTCCTGTCGGTGCTTTCGGCCAAGGGCGAACTCATCGTCACCAACCCGCTGCAGGCCTTCCTCACGCCGGTCAAGCTGGCCTTCTTTGTCTCGGTTCTGATCACGATCCCCTTTACCCTGTACCAGGTGTGGGCCTTTATCGCACCGGGACTGTACCGGCGCGAACGGGGTATGGTGCTGCCCTTGCTGGTGTCCAGCACGGTCTTGTTCTACGCCGGCATGGCTTTCGCCTATTTCGTTGTCTTCCCGCTGGTGTTCCGTTTTCTCAGCGGGTTCACGCCCATGGGCGTGCAGTTCACTCCGGACATCAAGGCCTACCAGGACTTTGTCTTCACGCTGTTTCTTGCCTTTGGCGCGGCCTTTGAGTTGCCGGTTGCCCTGGTGCTCCTCGCCCGGGCCGGTGTCGTGAATCCCGATACCCTGGCGAAAAAGCGACCGTACGTGATCTTGTGGATCTTCGTGGCAGCCATGCTGCTGACTCCGCCGGACGCTTTGTCACAGACGTTCCTTGCCATTCCCATGATCATCCTGTTCGAGATCGGCCTGATCTTTGCGCGCAGGGTCTACCCCAAGGACGAGGAAGACGCGGAGTTGGATGATGCTGCGATGGAAGCGGATATGGAGAAAGAGATCGAACGCGCGCGGGAAGTGGAGCGGAGGAGACAGGCCCGGTCCAAGAAGAAGACCGCGAAGAAGTCCCCGCGCAAGAAGAAGGTCTCCGGAAAAAAGAGTACGAAAAGGCCGGCCGGGCGAAGAAGCGGAACAAAAAAACCTGAATGACCGTCTGAAGGGGTTATGAAACGGTCTTTCCTCATTTCCCTCCTGGTTGCGCTCCTGATACCCGCAGCGGTCGCAAGCCCAAAGCCGGCAGCCAAGCTCGAAAACCGGCTTGCGCACAATCCTTCTCCCTATCTGGCTATGCATGCCGGGGATCCTGTGGCATGGCAAATCTGGGACCGCAAGGCTGTCGCCGCGGCGCGGGCACAAAACAAGCTCCTGTATGTCTCCATTGGCTACTTTTCCTGTCACTGGTGTCATGTCATGCAACGGGAGAGCTACCGCAATCCGGAGATCGCCCGTTTCCTGAACACCCATTTCATCCCGGTGAAGGTCGATCGCGAGCTGGAACCGGCCCTGGACGCCCGTATGGTAGCCTTTGCCGAGCGGACCCAGGGTTCCAGCGGCTGGCCGCTGAACGTATTTCTGACTCCCGATGGCTACCCCTTGTATGCCGTTCTTTACCTGCCACCGAAGAATTTCCTTGCCGTACTGCAGCGTCTTCAGGGACTTTGGGGCCAGGACCCGAAGGCCATGGCCAAGCTGGCGCGCCAGGCCCAGCCGGGTGGCACGGGTCCGGGCAAGCCGGAACTGGACGCGGGCCAGGTTCGCCATTGGGTAGCCGCGGTAGTCGGACAGGCACGGGAGATCGAGGATCCGCTGAGCGGCGGTTTCGGCAAGCAATCCAAGTTTCCTTCGGTACCGCAACTGGATTTCCTGATGGCCTTCCTGGCCAGCCATCCGGATCCAAAGTTGGAGGAATTCCTCAAGCTCACCCTGGACCAGATGGGACAACAGGGCCTGTACGACCATATCGGCGGCGGCTTCTTTCGCTACACCATCGATCCGACCTGGCAACGGCCGCACTTTGAGAAGATGTTGTACGATAACGCCCTGTTGGCGCGACTGTACTCACGTGCAGCACGACAGTTTCACAGTCCCCGATATTCCCGGCTCGCGCGATCCACCTTCGCATTTATGGAGAACGCCCTGGAGCGACAGAGCGGAGGCATGATTGCGGCGCTTTCGGCCCTGGACGACCACAATGTCGAAGGCGGGTATTACCTTTGGTCCCTGGGGGACCTGAGGAAGATCCTGTCGCCGGAGGAACTACACGTGTATCGGAGTGCGCGGGGCATGACGGACGCACCGCCCTTCGACGAGGGTTATCTTCCCTTGGGCATCGTTCCGTCCGTTGGCGCCAAGGCCAGGGAACTCGGGCTGAAAACGGGCCAACTCAGGCGACTGGTCGACGAGGCTGACGCAAAGCTCCTGGCGGCCCGCCAGCGTCGCAACGTTCCCCCGGATCCGAAGCAACTTGCCGGTTGGAACGGGCTGGCACTATCTGCCTTTGCGGATTCGGCGCGCCATGACGGTGACCCTCACTATCGAGTGGTCGCCGGCCGATTACGCAATTTCCTTGTTACCCGGCTGTGGAACGGCCAGAAGCTGTATCGGGCCGTGTCCCGTGGGCACGGGATCGGTCAAGCCAGCCTGGAAGACTATGCCTATGTGGTCCGCGGTCTTGCCGATTGGGCACTGCTTACCGGAAAGCAGGAGGATGCCCGGTTCGCGATACGGATCGCCAATCGGGCATGGACGGATTTCTACGGCCCCCATGGTTGGCGCCTCGGGGAAAGCAGTCTGATCGCACCGGAAACCGGTCGGGATGCAATCGAAGATGGACCCATGCCGTCGCCTTCGGCGACCCTGATGGCCGCCTGTCTGGATCTTGCGCGCATACGCGGGGATGCGGCCCTTCGTCGGCGGGTACTGGCAGCGCTGAACAGTGGCACTGATCTCGTGCAGCAGAATCCGTTCTGGTATGCGACCCGTGTGCGCGTGATGCAGGAGGCCTTGCGGTCGGGTGATCGTGCCGGATCCTAGCTGTCCGTCGGTGGATGCGGCGGGCGATCCGCCGCCGTCGCAGTAATGGTCTGCTTCTTGTTGTCGCGCAAAATGGTGAGCCGGACCGCCTCGCCGGGTCTGTGACGAGAGATTGCTGTCTGCGCGTCCCGCCCGTCGTGGATCGGCTTGCCGTCAATTTCGATGATGACGTCACCCGGCTCAACACCGGCCTTGTGCGCCGGGCCATTGCGCAGGACTCCGATGACCACCACGCCCTGGGGTTTGTCCAGATTCATGGCCTTGGCAAGACTCGGGGTGACGACATGGGCCTCGATGCCCAGCCAACCGCGGCGCGCGTGACCGTATTCCAGAATATCCGACAACACGCCCTTGGCCAGGTTGGACGGGATTGCGAAACCAATCCCCTGGGAGCCGCCGGATCGGGAAAATATTGCTGTATTGATGCCAATGAGATTTCCGTAGGCGTCCACCAGGGCGCCACCCGAGTTTCCGGGATTGATGGCGGCATCGGTCTGGATGAAGTTCTCGACGGCATTGATGCCCAGTTTGTTGCGCCCGGTCGCGCTGACTATGCCCATGGTGACGGTCTGGCCGACGCCGAAGGGATTGCCGATGGCCAGGGTGACATCTCCCACGCGCAACTTGCTGGAATCGCCGAGGGTTATGGTGGGCAGGTTCGTCAGGCCCACCTTGAGGACCGCGAGATCGGAATCCGGATCGCTGCCGATCACCTTGGCGCTGGAAGAACGGCCATCGCGCAGCGATACCTGGATGGCATCGGCATTCTGGATGACGTGATTGTTGGTGAGGATGTAACCGTTCTTGCTGACGATTACCCCGGAACCCAGACTACGTTCCACCCGCTTCTGTGGCCGGATCAGGTCGTCCGGGTTGCCAAAGAACTGGCGAAAGACTGGATCGTCGAAAAAGGGGTGGGGTTTGACCGTCACTACCTTGGCGGTATTGACGTTGACCACGGCGGGCGCCGCGTGTGCCACCGCATCCGCATAGGACACCGGGCCCATGGTTCGCGACGACGTGGGGGTGCTCTGCTCGATCTCTACCGTTGTCGGGCGGCTGCGGGACAACAGGCCGGGTGCAACGACGGTGATCACGAAGGCCAAGGCCAGGCCGGCAACGATGGCCTGCAGGACGAATTTCACGCGGCGGGATAGGGCCATGAATCGGGGTTCCCTGCTGAGATGATGTAGGGGTCCGCATTGTACACTAGCGCCACATTTTGCAGGTGCACGCTGTGCGCATTTTTGCCACGTAAAGGCAGCGTTATGATCCGATTTTCGCCAAAATCCGCGTTTCCCTTGACTGAAAAGAGGCGTTGTATAATCCTATGCGCCGCCCGAGGGCGCAGAAGTACTTAATAATGTTCTTAACTTCCTGATCGAGCGAATATTTTTGAATCTCCGGGTGTCCATTCCGATCGGCCCGCATCCTGATTTGGGGGATAAATGAGTAACGATGGCGTTGACCGTAACCGGCGCCGGCTGCTGACGATCACCACCGGCCTGGGCGCTGTGGGTGTAGTCGGTGCAGCCGTGCCTTTCGTAATGAGTATGGAACCCAGTGCCCGGGCACGCGCCGCGGGCGCACCGGTGGAGGTTCCGATCGGCAAGATCGAGCCGGGACAGATGATTACCGTCCAGTGGCGTGGCAAACCGGTATGGGTCCTGCGCCGCACCAAGAAGATGCTGGACGAAATCAAGAAGGATGAATCCCTGCTGGTGGATCCGTTTTCGAAAGTAAAGACCCAGCAGCCCCCCTACGTGGGTCCCGAAACCCGGTCCATCAAACCCGAATACCTGGTATTGGTGGGGATCTGCACTCACCTCGGTTGTTCGCCGAAACCAAAGCTCCAGATCGGTGCCGCTTCCGGTATGGGTCCGAACTGGCCGGGCGGTTTCTTCTGCCCCTGTCACGGGTCCAAGTTCGACCTCTCGGGCCGAGTATTCAAGAACGTCCCGGCGCCGACGAACCTGGTGGTTCCGCCGTACAAGTATCTGAGCGACACCCGCATCATCATCGGTGTCGATGAAAAGAAAGGAGCGGCGTGATGCAAAAGCTGATTTCCTGGATTGACGATCGTTTCCCTCTCATCGAGACGTGGGAATATCATCTTTCGAAGTACTACGCCCCGAAGAACTTCAACGTCTGGTACTACTTCGGCTCCCTGGCAGTCGTGGTGCTGGTGATTCAGATTGTCACCGGCATCTTTCTGACCATGCACTACAAGCCGGATACGCATTTGGCCTTCGCATCGGTCGAGTACATCATGCGCGACGTCGACTACGGGCGCGACGTCGACTACGGCTGGCTGATCCGCTACATGCATTCCACCGGTGCATCGTTCTTCTTTATTACGGTCTATCTGCACATGTTCCGCGGCCTGATGTACGGTTCCTATCGCGGCCCGCGTGAACTGCTGTGGATCATCGGTGTGGTGATCTTCATCGCCCTGATGGCCGAGGCCTTCATGGGCTATCTGCTGCCCTGGGGCAATATGTCCTACTGGGGCGCGCAGGTGATCATTTCCCTGTTCGATGCCATCCCGTATGTCGGCCATGGTCTGTCGGAGTGGATTCGCGGTGACTTCGTGGTTTCCGACGCGACCCTGAACCGCTTCTTCGCCTTCCACGTGATCGCGGTTCCCCTGGTTCTGATCGTGCTGGTATTCCTGCACCTGGTGGCCCTGCATGCCGTCGGCTCCAACAACCCCGACGGGATCGAGATCAAGAAGAACAAGGGCGAGGATGGTATTCCGCTGGACGGGATTCCGTTCCACCCGTACTACACGGTCGGCAAGGACCTGTTCGGTGTGGTGGTGTTCCTGATGATCTATTCCGCCGTGGTATTCCTGGGACCGGAACTGGGCGGTATCTTTCTGGAGCATGACAACTTCGTTCCGGCAAACATCCTGCAGACCCCGCCGGAGATCAAACCGCTGTGGTATTTCACGCCGTTCTACTCGATTTTGCGTGCGACCACTTCGGATCTGAAGCCGATTCTCGGCGCGTTCTTTGGCGTGGTTGGTGCCATATCTGCCTATTATTCGAGGGGCAAGATACTTCGGGTTGGTGTGATTGGCGCGATCGTTGCGGTTCTCATCCTCGGTCTGTACGTGCTGGAGGCCAAGGTGTGGGGCGTGATCCTGATGGGTAGCTCCCTGGTGGTGCTGTTCTTCCTACCGTGGCTGGACCAGTCGCCGGTCAAATCTGTCCGCTACCGCGGGTGGATCTACAAGCTGGCGCTGACGGTGTTCGTGATTGCCTTCATCATTCTCGGATATCTCGGCATGAAGACCCCGGCAGGGGTGGACCTGATCTGGTTCCAGAACAAGACCTGGGCACAGGTGTTTACGATCATCTATTTCTCGTTTTTCTTCCTGATGCCGTTCTATACCCGATGGGACAAAACCAAGCCGGTACCGGAGAGGGTGACCAAATGAAGAAAGTACTGATAACAGTCATGTTGGCACTTTTGCCGGCGGTTAGCTTCGCAGCGGCGGAGAAATCCTGCGGTGAAATCGACTGCGATCACGTTCAGGTGGACCTGGGCGATCGTGAATCGCTGCAGCGCGGCGCGCGTCTTTTCGTCAACTACTGCCTGTCGTGCCACAGCGCCAGCTACATGCGCTACAACCGCATGGCCAAGGATCTGGGGATCGGCGACAAGATGGTCGAAAAATACATGGGCTTCATCACCGACAAGGAAGGCAAGTTCAAGGTTGGTGAGCTCATGAAGGCCAATATGACCCCGGAAGTGGCCAAGGCCACGTTCAACACGGTTCCGCCGGACCTGAGCGATGTCGCCCGGTCCCGGGGTCCGGACTGGATTTACACCTACATGCGCAGCTTCTACAGCGACACTACCCCGAGCGGATGGAACAACTTGGTGTTTCCCCACGTCGCCATGCCCAATGTGTTATATGGCCTGCAGGGCGTACAGCGCGCTGTGTTCGAAACCAAGAAAGACGGTGAGCGGGAGTTCTTGCGGATTGAAACCGAGAAGCCGGGCAGCATGTCGGAGAAGCAATACGATGCCGCCATGCGCGACCTGACCAATTTCATGGTCTACCTGGGGGAGCCGGCGAAGCTGGTACGCTATCGCCTGGGCGTATTCGTGCTGCTGTTCCTTGCCGTCCTGTTGCTGTTTTCCTGGATGCTCAAGAAGGATTACTGGAAAGACATCCACTAGTCTGTATGGTATGTAGGCGCATGGGCCAATCCCTGGCCCATGCGCCTGTTTCATGAAGCACTAGGAGAAAGGTCCGATGGCATCGCCCGCAAATCGCAAACCGGTAATGACCCTCTATTCGGGTACTACGGATCCATTCAGTCATCGAACCCGGATTGTGCTGTTCGAAAAGGATGTCGAGTGCCACATCGAATTCATCGATCCGAACAACAAGCCGCGTGAGTTGGCGGAGTTGAATCCGTACAATCAGGTGCCGGTTATGGTGGATCGTGATCTCGTACTCTACGAGTCGCTGATCATCAACGAATATCTCGACGAGCGTCTTCCGCACCCGCCACTGATGCCTGTGGACCCGGTCAATCGGGCCAAGGCGCGCCTGATGCTGTTTCGGTTTGACCGCGACTGGTACAGCCTTTTCCCCGTGATCGAGGGAAGCGACAAGAAGGCGGCGACCAAGGCGCGCAACATCATTCGTGACGGGCTGACGGTTATCTCTCCGGTATTCAAGCACCAGGAATTCTTCCTCGGGGACGAACTATCCCTGGTGGACTGTTCCCTGGCCCCCGTTCTGTGGCGCCTGCAGCACTTCAATATCATTCTCCCGCGCCAGGCCAAGCCCATCCTCGACTACGGGGAGCGCCTGTTTGCCCGCAAATCGTTCCAACTGAGCCTGACCGAGCTGGAGCGTGAGATGGTCAAGTGAGTCCTGGACGGGAAGCCGCGGGAGAGTCGGTATGAAGACCCTGAAGGCTTCCCTGCTGGATGCCGTCTACGGCTGGGCCCTGGACAATCAATTCACCCCCTACCTGGTCGCGGTGGCTGACTACCCGGGCATCGAGGTCCCGGAGTCCGCGGTCGACCAGGGCACCGTGGTTCTCAACATTCATCCCCGCGCCGTCCGCGATTTCGTTCTCGACGACGATTTCGTCACATTCAGCGCCCGCTTTTCCGGTCAGGCTCGAACGGTTTCCGTCCCGGTTGCCGCCGTGACCGCCCTCTATGCCCAGGAGAATGGCGAGGGCGTTTCGTTTGCCTTGCCGGAACCACCCGCCGATCCCACGGGCACCCGGCCCGCTGCAGGTGATCGGCCGGCACTGAAGATCGTCAAATAACCCCACTTCGCCCGTCGCGGTCAACCCGCGCGGTCTCCATATGTTATTGCAGTCACACACATGCCAGCGGTTCTGGCTGCTAGACTACTGTGACACACCAACAGGGAGACCGACCGGTGAGACTGCGACGAATCGTACCGCTTGCAACACTGCTGGTGTTGCCACACGTGGCGCTCGCGAACGATGTGGGCATCTTTAGCGAGGTTGACGGGGACGTAACGATTCTTCGTGGCGATACTTATTACCAGGCCGCGACCGGTGTGGATGTCAACGAGCAGGACATCATCGAGACCGGGAAGCAAGGCTCCGCGCAACTGGACCTCGAGGATGGTTCCAGTCTGCGCATCGCCGGAAACAGCCGGGTACTGCTTTCCGATTATCAGCTTCGCGAGGACGGTAACGTCGTCAGGGCGACGGTCGATGTTCTTACCGGTTGGCTGCGGTTCGCAGTCAGCAAATTGCATGGCCATTCGAGCTACGGCTTCAACACCCCGGTCATGACCATCGGAATCCGGGGAACCCAGGGCATCATTCAGGCCGATACGGGGGACGGCAGCCTGATGCTGGAAGAGGGACATGTTCGCGTTCACGGGATCGATGAAGAAGGAAATGAAAAACCCGGAGAGGAAGCCGTGGATGCGGGTCAGTATCTTTCTCGCCAACGGGGAAGGATGTTTGCCCGCCGGGCTGGAGCCCCGGCGGGCTTCTGGAGCCGTTTGCCTGCGCGCATGAAGCTTCGGCTCGTACGCAGGGCGCAGCTTCTGAAGCGGCATGGCATCCAGCCGCGTCCAATCCGGCGCATGCAGCGAAGGGATATGCTTCGCTATCTGCACAATCATCCGGCCATGAAGTGGCGCTTGCGCCGTCGTTTTCAGGCGCGATGGAAGGACGATCCCGAATTCCGCAAGGCATTTGCGCGTCACCGTCGAGACGTACGCGAGCGACGTCAAAACTGGCGCGAGCGCAGGCGGGTGCACCGGCATTTGGTGGACTAGGCGATCATGCTGCGGGCCATCCGGGCGGACATCACCACGCTGCAAGTTGACGCCATCGTAAATGCGGCCAACGAAAGTCTTTTGGGCGGCGGCGGTGTGGACGGCGCGATCCACCGCGCGGCGGGACCGGAACTGTTGGCCGCCTGCCGGGAAATCGGGGGTTGTCCCACGGGAGAGGCGCGCATCACGGCCGGATTCCGGTTGCCCGCGCGCTACGTGGTGCACACCGTGGGCCCGGTCTGGCACGGCGGCGATGCCGGGGAGGCGGCCCTGCTGGCCAATTGCTACCGAAACTCCCTGGAGCTGGCTCTGCAGCAGGGCGATATTCGAACCATCGCCTTTCCCGGCATCTCCACCGGGGTGTACGGCTATCCCAAGGAAGAGGCCGCGCGGGTCGCGATCACGATTTGTCGCGACTACGACTCGCGCTTTGAGGAGATCGTATTCTGCTGCTTCAGCGTGGAAGACCGGGAGCGCTACGAGCGACTGCTGGCTGCCGAATCGGACTAAACCGGTTCATGCCATTGCGGCACGAACCGGCCCGATGACTAGTCGCCGATACGGAAACCCATTTTCAAGGAGTAGGAGTTGGTGCCACCGGTATTGTCCGCCTCCACCGTCAGGTTGAATGCGGTCAGGTCGAAGGCCAGGCCGTAGAAATAGCGGGACCTGGTTTTGCCGTAATCCGAAAAACCACTGCCGCTCAGGTCCGAACCGTTGAGCTGCACGAAACCGATGCCGGCATAGGGCGAGATCGGTCCCAAGCCCTTGGAGATACTGGTGTCGAGCCCGGTGGTGGTGGCCTTGAGATAGCCCGGGACCTCATAGCTCGTATAGGAGCCACGTACGTTCCACGCCGGGGAGGCGATGCCGCCCTTCCAGATGGCGTAGCTCAGGGCCGCGCCGTAGCCGGTACCCGTAACCCCGGTAGTGGGGATGCCGATGCTGGTGTAGTAGCCAGCGATGTCGAGGCCGGCGACCAGGCCTTTCTGGAATTTCAGTTTGGGCAGGACCACCGAGTTGCCCTGGAATTTGCCACTGGTGCCCTCGACGCTGATGTCGAAACCGACGATGCCCAGGGGTGCGGCCGCCGCGACCGCGCGGTACTCGGTGAGGACGCCAAATTCGTCCATCAAATTGTTGAATGCGGCCTGCGATGCAGGGGGCGCTGCGTGGGCGACGGAGCTGGCGCCCACGAAGGCGACGGCAACCGGTATAAGACGCTTTTTCATTTCTTCCTCCATTCGGATGGGCCGGTCGCGTAGGGACTGGCATTGCCTGATAACTATAGTATCGGCGAACGCACGGCGAAAACCGTACCGGCCGTCGGTCCCTTAGCTACGGTCTTCCCCATTCGCTTCCGGAAAGATCTTCCCCGGATTGAGGATCCCTGCGGGATCGAACTCGTGCCGGATGCGCCGCATGAGATCCAGCGTTTCCGGGTCAATCTCGCGATTGATGTAGTCGCGTTTTTCCCGGCCGATTCCGTGTTCGCCGGAGAGGGTCCCGCCAAGGGAAAGAACCAGATCGAACACCGCGTCCAGGCACGGTCGCGCGTGCTCTTGTTGTTCCGGGTCCTGCGAGTCGTACAAGAGATTGACGTGAATGTTGCCGTTACCGGCATGACCGAAATTGACGATGGTAATACCATACCTGCGGCTGATCGTTTCCAGGCCGTCGATCAGATTTGGTATCCGTGATACCGGGACCACCACATCCTCGTTCAACTTGTTGGGTGCCACCGTGCGCAGGGCCGGTGACAACGCCTTACGCGCCGCCCACAGTTGTGCCGCCTCCTCCGCTGTCTGTGCCTGGCGCAGGTCCACCAGGCCATCGTTACTGGCAGCGCGCGAAACGGCTTCCACTGCCGCGTCCAGACCGGCAAGCGGGCCGTCGACTTCAATCATCAACATCGCCCCGGCGCCCTCGGGCAAGTCGGCACCGGCGTACTCGCGCGCCATGGAAATGGCGCGTGCATCCATGAACTCAAGGGAACGCGGGATGGTTGCCTGGCCCATGACGGCCGATACGGCCTCCGCGGCATGGCTGATGTTCTGGTATGCCACACGCAGGGTACGTATGGCCTCGGGCAGCGGCGCGAGCTTCAGGGTCAGTTCGGTGATAATCGCCAGTGTTCCTTCGGAGCCGATCAGCAGGCGGGTCAGGTCGTAGCCAACCACCCCCTTGGTGGTGTACACGCCGGTCTGGATGGACTCGCCGGCGCCGGTGACCGCCTTGAGGCCAAGGACATTATCGCGCGTGGTGCCGTACTTCAGGGCGCGCGGGCCCGCGGCGTTGACTGCCGCGTTGCCGCCAATGGTGCAGAAAGCGGCACTGGTGGGATCTGGCGGCCAGAAGAAACCGTGTTCGGCAGCGGCATCCTGTGCTGTCTGGTTGAGCACACCGGCTTCGACCACCATCACCCGGTTGGCCGGGTCGGTGGAGAGGATGCGATCCATGCGCTCCAGGGAAAGCACAACGCCCCCGGCGTACGGTACCGCCCCACCGGCGGTGCCGGTGCCGCGCCCACGAACGGTCAGGGAAATGGATCGCGATCGACACTCGCGCACGAGTTCCACAACTTCCTGTTCCGTGACGGCGAGCGCGACGGCTGCAGGTGGTGAGAGGTGGCGTGAGTTGTCCTGACCATAGACCCAGCATTCGGCGGGGTCCGTGAGCAGGCGTTCGGCGCCAAAGATCTCCCGCAGACGTGTCAGGAATTCGGGATCCAGCTCATGCGTGCTCACGAATGCGGCGTACCAGGTCGGTAGTGGAACGTTCGAAGCGGAAGGGAATGGAATGCACCTGGCCGCCGGACTGCGACACGAAATCCGCGCCGACGATCTGTTCCGGTGCCCAGTCGCCGCCCTTGACCAGGTGGTCGGGTCGCACCCGGCGGATGAGATCGAGCGGCGTGTCTTCATCAAAGGGAACTACCAGCGATACGCAGCCGAGGGCGGCCAGCACCGCCATGCGATCATCCAGCCCGTTGAAGGGCCGGTCGGATCCCTTGTCGAGGAGTTTTACCGAATCGTCGCTGTTGACGCCGACGACAAGGCTGGACCCCAGGGCCGCCGCCTGTTCGAGGTAGTCCACGTGGCCCCGGTGCAGGATGTCAAAACAGCCGTTGGTGAATACGATAGGGCGGGGCAGAACGGCGAGCCGTTTTTCCAGTTCGGACGGATCGCGGAGGATCTTCTTCTCGCTCGGATTCACGCCTGACCCAGCAATTGATGATCGATCAGATCGCACAGGCAATGGATCGTCAGGATGTGAATCTCCTGGATGCGCGCTGTGGACGGCCCGCGCACGCAAATATCTACATCGTTGCCGGTCAAAAGGGTCGTGATTTCGCCGCCGTCGCGACCGTTGAGCGCAACGACAATCATGTCCCGTTCCTGTGCCGCCGCGACCGCGCGGATCACGTTGGCGGAATTTCCGGAGGTGGAGATCGCCAGCAGCACGTCACCGGGTTGACCCAGGGCGCGCACCTGTTTTGCAAAAATATCGTCGTAGTTATAGTCGTTGGCGATCGAGGTGATCGTTGAGCTGTCCGTTGTCAGCGCGATGGCCGGCAGCCCGGGCCGTTCCTTTTCGAAGCGGTTGAGTAGTTCGGATGAGAAATGCTGGGCGTCCGCTGCGGATCCGCCATTGCCGCATGCGAGGATCTTGCGATCCGCGAGCAGGGCGGTAATCATGCGATCGGCGCCGTCGACGATGACCGGAATCAGCGAATCCTTCAGTTCGGCGATGGTCTGTGAATGCTGCTGGAAATTACCGACAACGCGTGCGGCCAGGGAGGAAGGTTCGCCGGGTGTCTTGACTGCTTTCATTGTGCACCTGTTCAGAAGGCGTTTCGATACCAAACAATTTTGCCGCTCCGGCTGTCGCCGGCTATCGCCACGACGTCGAAACGGCATGGGCGGGATCGGGAGCCGTAGCATTCCTGCAGATACTGTTCGGCGCTCAGCCGGAGCTTCCGCTGCTTGCTGCGATCCACTGTTTCTCCCGCAAGACCGTAGGCCTCGCTACGCCGGTATCGTACCTCAACAAAGACCAGTGTGTCCCCGTCCTCCATGACGAGATCGATTTCACCGCGCGGGGTGCGATAGTTTTGGTCGATGAGGGACAGGCCGTGGCGGCGCAGGTAGGCGCCAGCGCGTTTCTCAGCCTTTCGTCCCGACCGCAGGTGTTTTGGCGTCCGTGCCATCACTGATGTCCAGTTGTTCGCGATACCGTACGACGGTGTCCAGCAGACGCGGGATTCCGTGGCGGAACCGGGCCCAGATCAACTGCCGATGAATGTGTCCCGCCGGGTCGATGCTCAGGCCGCTCGTCACCCCGTTGTAGTGCACTGTGTCATCGCTGGCGATGCGCCCCAGATGAGGCGCCACCGCATAGCTGTCCACACCCAGGGCAAACAGGCGGTCGTAGGGGGAGTAGGCGTAGGGCCAGCCTTTCTGGAGTTTCTGCCGCAGCGCCTCCATGCGTGGATTGCGAAGCAGCATCCATGGCATGTCGCCGAAGACGACACCGTTCAGATCGGCATCCTTGGCCGCATCCGGTCGGCCGTAGTAGATGCTGGAGGTCGAGTAAACAGGAATGTTCGAGGCCTGGTTGTAGTTCAGCTGCGGTTTGATCAGCCGGCCGCGCTGGGGATCGGCGGCAAGAAAAATCATGTCGATGTCCTGGCGAGCCCGGGGTTCGAACTTCAGCTTCAGCTTCAGTTTGTGTTGGAGCAGGGCATCGCGCTCCATGCTTTGCGTGATGTTCAACAGGTTCTGAATCGGTTTCGAATAGTCGGCTTTGTTGTTTTCGTAGGCCTCACTCGTGACGATGATTCCACCGAGGGTGCGCCAGTGGTCACTGAAGGCCTTGAACATACGTTGGCCCCATTCGTTGTCGGGATACAGAATTGCCGCCTGGCGATGGCCGTCGAGGTAGGCTCGCTCCGCGGCCTGCCTCGCCTCCTGCTCCGGCGGTAGACCAAACTGGAAAACATTGTCGTCGCGTACGTTCCCGCTGGTGTGGCTCAGGAGTATCGTCGGTACCGACAGGTCACCGCTGGATGCCAGGCGATCGACGGCATCGGCACCGAGCGGGCCGATCACCAGTTGCGCGCCATCGTCGACTGCCTGTTCGTAGAAATCCGGTGCCTTCTTTGGATCATCGCCGATGTCGTACACGCGAATCGTCGGTTTGTCCGGGCTCGGGTTGTTGGCATCCATGGCCATAAAGCCATCGCGTACGGCCTGCGCGGCCCGCCCGTAGCGGGACGTGAGCGGTAGAAGCAGGGCGATGCGATCGATGCGACCGATCATGGTCGGACGACGACTGCCAATGGTGGCGAGCAGATCAGGCGAAACCGGGTGTCCGGGATAACGCTGCTTCCATGCATCGATTGCGCCCGGGAGGCTGCGCGGGTTGTGTGCACCCTCGATACCAACGGTGGCAAGATCGATCCAGCCGCGCAGCACGGTGTTCGATTCGCGGGCACGACGGGACTGCAATTCGGCCTGCGGAAGGGAACTCAGGATGGACCACAGCTGCAGCTGATTGTTCTCAATCTTCTTCTTGTCTGCCAGATACTGCTCGCGCTTTACGAGGTCGCGAACCGAGCGGAACGGATGGCCCAGGGAGAGATTCGCTTGCGCCCGGACCCAGTAGATATCGGCGACCTGATCCGGGCCAATGTTGTGTATCCGCGAGGCGGCGGCGGCGAGAAGAATGGCGCGTGCCGAATCCCCTTCGGCATGGGCGAGCCGCGCTTCAAGTACAAGCTTGCGTGCGCGCAGAATCGGACTGAGCCCGGTTACATCAATCTCATCGATGCGTCGCCGCGCTTCTGCAAACTGGGCCGCCTGGATCGTTTGCGCCAGTGCCTTGAGCTGGTAGTCCTGCTTCCTGGGTGGTGTCGCGGTCTCAGCAAGTTGATCGTAGATTCGCGCTGCCCGCAGAAATTCACCGGCGGCCTCGGCCTGGGCGCCGGCATCGGTCGTGGCCGGGCCTTCCGTTACGGGTTTCGGGGCCGTGGTCTGACACCCATTGATCAACAACAGCACGAGGCTGAGGAGCAGGAGTCCCGCGCCCTGCCGGATCGATGTCGCCGGGGTGATTCTCACGTTCGTAGTCCAAATCGGGTATAAAGCGTGGGAAAGTATCCAAGCAGGGCACAGGCATGTCAAACGAGCGCGGGACCCTTTATCTTGTGGCGACACCCATCGGTAACCTGGGTGACATGAGCGCGCGGGCCATCGAAACACTCAAGAAAGTGGACCTGATCGCGGCCGAGGATACACGGCACAGCGCGCCCCTGCTGCGTCATTTCTCCATTGCCACCACCACCACTTCGTTTCATGAACACAACGAAGCGGAGAAGGTTGGACAGCTCGTCGACCGCCTGCGCGCGGGCGAGGATATCGCCCTGATCAGCGATGCCGGGACGCCGCTCGTAAACGACCCCGGCTATCGCCTCGTACGGGCCGCGCGCGACGATGGGCTGCGGGTTGTCGCGGTGCCCGGGCCCTGTGCTGCCATCGCCGCACTGTCAGTTTCCGGATTGCCAACCGATGAGTTTGTCTTCGCCGGCTTCCCGCCGCCGCGCCGGGAAGCGCGCCGGCGTTGGTTTCAGGAACGTGCGAACGAGCGGCGTACCCAGATTTTCTACGAAAGCCCGCATCGGATCGTGGAATCCCTGGAAGACATGGCGGCGGTCTACGGAGGGGATCGGGCGGTGGCCGTCGCAAGGGAACTGACCAAGCGTTATGAGACTGTTCTCGACGGTCCGCTGGTCGCGGTTGTCGAGCGGGTCCGGGACGATCCCAATCAACAGAAGGGCGAATTCGTGGTCCTGCTTCGGGGGCGGGAAAAGAGAGAAGACGAGATGCCGGATGAAGCGGTGCGAACCCTGGAGATCCTGGCTTCCGAGTTACCGCCGCGCCAGGCGGCGGCCCTGGCAAGCCAGATTACGGGGCTGGCAAAGAACCGCCTGTATCGGTGGCTGGTGAACTCCGGCTCCGGGAGCAGCAGCTAGCCCGGCTGGCACCAAAAGCCGCGGCTGAATATGCCTGTTACCAAGCACAGGAGGAGGGTTGTGACCGGTTCAGTGTGCGAGCCACCCCAGAATGGCGGGAGCCAGCAGACACACAAGAAACAGGCTGAGGTTCAAATAGTGGCTGATGCGATCAGCCGGACCTGGATTCTCCACGTAGCGGATGTATCCCAGTTGTGAGCCTGCTTCGATAATCACTTTTGCCAATTTGCGTTTCATCTCAGGTCTCCTAGGTTTTGTTTCCCGGGAGCGCGTTAGCCGTTCTTGCCGTGTTTAGATTGCAACCCACGTGCCATCTGTGGCGAGGGACGGGAAACCGGGACGTTTCTTTTTGCAATCATACGCTTATCAATGGGACCGGATATTGACGGACGTCGATAGTGGGCCAAAGCGATGGCTTACCGCCCACGAATGGAAAACCCAGTGCACTATTCTGGTGCGAGTTCCGAATCACGTCGTTGGTTGAGGCTGTTATCCTTCCGGCGCGGATGGTGGCGGTGTGAGTGCCTACTCCGGGAGGTGAGTTGGAGCCTTTTTAACTATATAATTGCCGGCGGAGTCGGCCAGACAGTCGCTGCGCGCTTGGCGCGTGGAGGAAAGTCCGGGCTCCACAGGGCAAGGTGCCAGGTAACGCCTGGGGGGCGAGAGCCCACGGAAAGTGCCACAGAAAATACACCGCCTAAGCGGCCCTCGGGCCGCCGGTAAGGGTGAAATGGTGCGGTAAGAGCGCACCGCGCCGCTGGCAACAGCGGTGGCAGGGAAAACCCCACCTGGAGCAAGGCCAAATAGGGGAACCATGGCGTGGCCCGCGCCGTTCCCGGGTAGGCTGCATGAGGCGTACGGCGACGTGCGTCCCAGATGAATGACTGTCCACGACAGAACCCGGCTTATCGGCTGACTCATCCTCTTCCAATCCTCCAATATTTCAGTATATTGGAGGGTTCTTCTCTATCAGTTTCTTAGAAATTCTCCCGGCGGTTCTGCCGATGACGCTTCATCGAACCTCGCTAAACGCTTGTCGAAAAAAGGAAACTTGCCCCCCTGCGGTGGGAAATTCGCTTGACAGTGCTCTGAGATGGTACATATAGTGTGGATTAGTGGGAAAATGTGGGTAAATGTGGGTAGGAGCACTTCCGGGAGGAGGTATGTATCGCGGTGTCAGCACCATCAATCTGGACAGCAAGGGGCGAATGGCGATTCCGACGCGCTATCGCGATGGCCTGCTGCGCCAGTGCGAAGGCCATATGGTGGTCACCGTCGATCGTGACACCTGCCTGCTTCTGTACCCCCTGCCCGAATGGGAAGAGATCGAGCGCAAACTGGTGCGCCTCCCGAGTTTTAACAAGCAGGCCCGGCGCCTGCAGCGACTGCTGATCGGACATGCCACCGAATGCGAACTGGACGGCAACGGGCGCATCCTGTTGCCCCCGCCGCTACGCGAGTTCGCCGGCCTGGACAAGGCAGTGGTACTCATCGGTCAGGGCAACAAATTCGAGGTATGGGATGAGGCCCGCTGGGCCAGCCGGCGTGACGAGTGGATGCAGGCCGGAGATGAAGACGAAGGCGAACTCCCGGACGAACTGGGTTCGCTGTCGTTATAGGACGGCGATTGGAGGAGCGTGCACATGAGCCAGTACTTCTGGAGGCCGTGCTGAACGCGTTACAGCCTCGCGCAGGTGGCGTGTACGTGGACGCGACCTTTGGCCGCGGCGGCCACGCCGGCGCCATTTTGCGGGGACTGGGTGATGAGGGTCGACTGCTGGCCATGGATCAGGATCCGGAAGCCGTGGCCGTAGCGGAAAAAGAATTTGCCGGCGATGACCGGTTTGAAATAAGGCGCGGACCTTTTTCGATGTTGGGACAGTACGTGCAGGACTTGGGACTCATTGGGCAGGTCGACGGAATTCTGTTGGACCTGGGGGTCTCGTCTCCCCAACTGGATGAACCAGCCCGCGGCTTCAGCTTCAGGCATGCCGGACCTCTGGACATGCGTATGGATCCGGATCGCGGTGAATCGGCAGCCGATTGGCTGAATCGTGCAACGGAACAGGAAATCGCGCGGGTGATTCGCGACTATGGCGAAGAGCGGTTCGCCCGTCGAATCGCCCGTACCGTTGTCGCCGAGCGCGAACAGGCTCCCATCGAAACCACCGAGCAGCTTGCAGCGATTTGTGTTCGCGCCGTGCCCACGCGCGAACCCGGAAAGGATCCGGCCACGCGAACCTTCCAGGCCATCCGTATCCATATTAATCATGAACTCGACGAGCTCGAGTCGGCGTTGCCGCAGGCGGTGGAGGTGCTGCGGGAGGGCGGAAGACTCGCGGTCATCAGTTTTCATTCGCTCGAAGACCGGATCGTGAAGAGGTTTATGCAGAAAGAGGCGCGCGGCGACGAGTTTCCTCCCGACCTTCCGATTCCACAATCGGAGCTGAAACCACGTTTGCGGATCGTCGGCAAACCGGTGAGGGCCGGTACCGAGGAGGTGCAGCGCAATCCGCGGGCCCGCAGTGCGGTTCTTCGCGTCGCCGAACGAATCGGAGTCCGGCCATGAACCGGCGCGTTGTCATTCTCGCCGCCTGCCTGACCGTGACCGCCATCACCGTCATCGAATTGCGCCACCGAAGCCGGGATCAGTTCGCCGAGCTTCAGCAGCTGCTTGCCCAAAGGGATGCGCTCAACACGGAATGGGGACGTCTATTGCTGGAGGAGGGGGCCTGGTCCCAGCATCGACGGGTCGAGGCCATCGCGCGCACGCGTCTGGGGATGACCACGCCGGATTCGAAGCAGGCAGTGGTCCTGGATCTGCGTGCCGGTGGAGACAAGCCATGAGCGGGGCAATGAGTATGTCGTCGCGGTTCCGGGCCTGGCTGGTGTTGCTTGCCCTCGCACTGTCAATGGGTGGTCTTGTCACACGCGCTGCGTGGCTACAGATCTTCCACGCCGACTATCTACAGCGGCAGGGCAACTCGCGTTACCTGCGTGTGGTCAAGGACGTACAGCCCCGGGGAATGATTCTGGACCGCAACGGCGAACCCCTGGCGGTCAGCACCCCGGTGGATTCCATCTGGGCCCAGCCCGAGATACTGGCGCAGGCGCGGACCCATTGGCCGGCGCTGGCGCGCAAGCTTCACATGAGTACGCGGGAGCTCGCGCGGGCGGTTCGCCGTTACAAAGGCAAAGAGTTCATGTATCTCCGGCGCCAGGTGGCCCCGGAATTCGCCGACGCCGTTCTTGCATTGGATGTCCCCGGCGTTTCCGTGGTGCACGAATACCGCCGCTACTATCCTGCCGGCGCAGCGGCGGGTCACATACTCGGTTTCACCAACGTTGACGATCATGGCCAGGAAGGACTGGAGCTTGCCTTCGATAAATGGTTGTCGGGCACGCCCGGACTCAAGCGGGTGCTGAAGGACCGCTATGGAAAGATCGTGGAACCGGTGGAAAGCATTTCGCTTCCCAGGCGCGGCAAGGATCTGCGCATCAGTATTGATCGCCGCATCCAGTATCTTGCCTACCGCGAACTCAAGCATGCCGTGGAACTGCACAACGCGCGGGGCGGTACCGCCGTAGTCATGGATGCCCGTACGGGTGAGATCCTGGCCATGGTGAGCCAGCCCGGGTTCAATCCGAACAACCGGACCGATCTGCACGGACGGCTGGTACGCAACCGTTCGGTCACCGATGTATTCGAACCGGGTTCCACGCTGAAGCCGTTTACCATCACCACGGCCCTGGAGACGGGCGAGTACAAGCCCGGCACGCTGATCAATACTTCGCCCGGTCGCCTGCGCATCGGCGCCAATACCATCACTGATGTCGACAACTTCGGATGGTTGACGGTGACCCGGGTCATCGAGAAGTCCAGCAACGTGGGCGCGGCCAAGATCGCGTTGGATATTGGCAAGCAGCCCTTGTGGAACATGCTGGTGCGTCTCGGTTTCGGAAAGGAAACGGGAAGTGGTCTGCCCGGTGAGGTGAGTGGATTGCTGCGACCGCCAAGGGAATGGGCCCGGGTAGATAATGCCACGCTCGCCTTTGGCTACGGCATTTCCGTGACCACATTGCAACTCGCCCGCGCGTACTGTGTCCTGGCAAACGGTGGATACCTGCTCACCCCTTCCATCTTGCCGACGGATGCGCCGCTCAATCGGCGATACGTCGTAGACACGTCCCTGACGCACAAGGTGCGTGCGATGCTGGAGAAGGCGGTTAGCGTAAAGGGCACCGGACACAGGGCGGACATTCCTTATTACCATATCGCCGGCAAGACCGGGACCGTGAACAAGCTGGTGGATGGGCAGTATGCCGAGCGCCGGCACATGGCGCTGTTCGCCGGATTCGCCCCGGCCACCAATCCGCGCCTGGTCATGGTGGTCACGGTGGACGAGCCAGTACGCAACGGCTACTTCGGTGGCCAGGTCGCAGCGCCGGTGTTTCATAGCGTGATCTCCGGTGCCCTACGTCTGCTGAATATCGCACCGGACGATGCGCCGCATATCCGGCCCCAGCTTGTGCAAAGCCGGGACGGGAGGGCGACATGAACGCGGGCGATCGCAAGTTGTCCGATCTCCTGCAGGGAATGCTGGCCGTTCCCGCGGAACTGGATTGCGGGATTCGCGGTCTGGCGCTGGATAGCCGCCAGGTCGAACCCGGTACCTTGTTCCTCGCCTTCCCCGGAATCCGGGCCGACGGACGCGACTACATCGAGGATGCGAAGGCCCGCGGCGCGGTTGCCGTGGTGTTCGAAGGGGGTGACGGCTACGCGCTCGCGGACATGGGACTGCCGGCCCTGGCGGCCGACGGTCTGGCACAGATGGTCGGCAGGATCGCGGACCGCTTCTATGATTCGCCTTCATCGGGACTGACCGTGATCGGCGTCACGGGGACCAATGGCAAGACCACGGTCAGCCACCTGGTTGCGCAGGCACTGGATGGCAAGTCCGGTCGCTGCGCCGTCATTGGAACGTTGG
Source organism: Acidiferrobacteraceae bacterium (assembly GCA_037388825.1). Taxonomy (NCBI): domain Bacteria; kingdom Pseudomonadati; phylum Pseudomonadota; class Gammaproteobacteria; order Acidiferrobacterales; family Acidiferrobacteraceae; species Acidiferrobacteraceae bacterium. The sequence goes on from JARRJV010000025.1 coordinate 43,416, forward strand.
GCAACGGCTTTCCCGGTGCCCTGGACCAGACCCTGCATACCACGCCGGACGCAATCACGCTCCATCGCCTGATGGCGGAGTACCGGTCCGCCGGAGCCACGGCCGTGTGCGTGGAGGTCTCTTCCCACGCACTCGAGCAGGGGCGGGTCGGTGGCGTCCGCTTCGACATCGCGGTGTTTACCAACCTTTCGCGCGACCACCTCGACTACCACGGAGACATGGACAGTTATGGTGCGGCGAAGGCTCGACTCTTCGAGATCGCCAGCCTGCGGCTGGCGGTCATCAATGAAGACGACGAGTATGGACAAGGTCTGCTTGCGACAGTCGGCAAACGGCTTGCAACCGTCGGCTACGGTCTTCGGGCCGGCGAGTTCCGAGCGACCCGGGTGCAGGCGACCCATGCCGGTCTGGAAGTGAGTGCCACCACACCTTTGGGAGGCTGCGAGCTGCGCAGCCCGCTGTTCGGGCGCTTCAACGCATACAACCTGCTCGCGGCCCTGGCGGTGCTGGTCCACTGTGAGCTGGATCTCAACGACGCCGCCCGGCGTCTGGGCTCGGCCCATGCGGTGGCCGGCCGAATGGAGCGCTTTGCGGGTAGCGAACAGGCGCCACTGATCGTGGTCGACTATGCCCATACCCCGGATGCCCTGGAGAAGGTGCTTATCGCACTTCGAGAGCACACCGAGCGGCAGCTGTGGTGCGTGTTCGGTTGCGGTGGCGATCGCGATCGCGGGAAGCGGCCGCAGATGGGTGCGGTTGCTGAACGACTGGCGGATGCGGTCATCCTGACCGACGACAATCCGCGCCACGAATCCCCGGCCGTCATCGTCGGAGAGATCCAGGCCGGCATGAAACGGTCGGCGCCGGTTGTACACAATCGCGCCGAGGCGATCCGCAGCGCGTTTTCGCGGGCCGGTGCCGGCGACATCGTTCTGGTCGCCGGGAAGGGGCACGAGGACTACCAGCAGTTCGGCGACGAACGTCGCCCGTACAGCGACCGGGAAACGGTGCGGCAACTTATGGGGGAGGCGGCGTGATGTCCCTGCACGAGGCCGCGAACGTATTGAAGGCGCGACTGCACGGCAGCGATGCGGTGTTTACCGGCGTGGATACCGATACCCGCCGCCTGCGACCGGGCGATCTTTTTTTCGCCCTAAAGGGCCCGCGTTTCGACGGTCATCTCTTTCTGGGTGAGGCCGCGGCGGCGGGCGCGGTCGGGGCGGTGGTCAGCCGCGAGATTGAGGCGCCGCTATCGACCGTGGAGGTGGCAGATACACGGGTGGCCCTGGGTGAGCTGGCCGCTCACTGGCGCGCACGGTTCGAGTTCCCCGTGATCGCCGTCACCGGCAGCAACGGCAAGACCACCGTCAAGAACATGATCGCCTCCATCATGGCACAAACCGGTCCGGGCTCTGCGACCGAGGGGAACCTGAACAACGACATCGGTGTACCGCTGACCCTGCTCAAACTGAAACCGGAACATCGCTATGCCGTGGTCGAGATGGGAATGAACCATCGCGGTGAGATCGCCTATCTGACGAACCTTGCCCGGCCGACGGTGGCCGTGATCACCAATGCCGGCGCCGCGCATCTTGAGGGGCTGGGCTCGGTGGAGGCCGTTGCCCGTGCAAAAGGAGAGATCTTCGCCGGTCTGGCAAGGGACGGGATCGCGGTGATCAATGCCGACGATGAATATGCCGGCTTGTGGCGGGAACTTGCCGCACCCCGGCGCTACATCACCTTTGGCCTTGAGAACAAGGCGGACGTCAGCGCGCAGTACCAGTCCCTTGCGGACGGAAGCACGATTCAACTCACCACCGAAATGGGGGAAGTGGAAATGAAATTACCATTGCTCGGGAGACACAACGTGATGAATGCAGTGGCGGCTGCCAGCGCATCCCTGGCGGGAGGCGCCAGTCTGGCCGATATTCGTCAGGGCCTGGAGAAGCTCAAGGCCGTGGCTGGCCGGCTGGAGATCAAGCAGGGCATCAACGGGGCGCGCATTCTCGACGATACCTACAACGCCAACCCGGCGTCAGTCGCCGCGGGACTGCAGGTCCTGCGTGAAGCATCGGGCGAGCGCGTACTGGTTCTCGGAGACATGGCCGAACTGGGTGAGGCCGCGGAAGAAATTCATCGCCGCGTCGGTGAGATGGCGCGCCGCGTCGGTGTGGAGCGACTGCTCACGGTGGGGACGCTGAGTGCCGCCGCGGCGGAGGCCTTTGGCAAGGGCGCGAAACATTTTGCCTCGCACGAGGAATGTGCCGATGCCCTGCTGGACCTGCTCCATGGCGAGGTGACGGTGTTGATCAAGGGCTCGCGCAGCATGCACATGGAAGATGTGGTGCGGCGCGTCGTGCAGGCGGACCAGGGATAAGACGGGGACGGGACCAGGACAGTGCTGTATCACCTGTTCGAATATCTGTCGCGGGACTTCAGTTTTCTGAACGTCTTCCGCTACCTGACCTTTCGGGGGATTCTCGGGGTGCTGACCGCGCTCGTGATCTCGTTCTGGATTGGTCCGGGCATGATTCGCCGTCTCGGCTATCGTCAGTTGAGCCAGACCATCCGCGACGACGGACCGGAAACCCATCTGGCCAAGGCGGGCACGCCGACCATGGGCGGGGCGATGCTGCTGGTCGCCATCGGAATCTCCACGCTCTTGTGGTCGGACCTTACCAATCGATTCGTGTGGACGGTTCTGCTCACCACGCTTGCCTTCGGCATTGTGGGCTTCATCGACGACTACAAGAAGATCATCAACAAGGATCCCCGCGGTATCGGCGCCAGGGCCAAGTTTTTCTGGCAGTCCGTAGTGGGGCTTGGTGCGTCCGTGTTCCTGTATGTTTCCGCCACCGCGCCGGCGGAGACACAGTTGATCGTACCGGTTTTCAAGAATGTCGCGATCCATCTCGGTCCGGGCTTCGTCATTCTTTCGTACCTGATGATCGTGGGCTTCAGCAACGCCGTGAACTTCACGGACGGGCTCGACGGCCTGGCGATTCTTCCTACGGTCATGGTGGCGGGAGCCCTGGCGGTGTTCGCCTATGCCACCGGCAATATCCAGTTCTCCCAGTACCTGGGGATTCCCTACATCGCGGGAGCCGGCGAAGTGCTGGTCTTCTGCGCCGCGCTGGTAGGCGCCGGACTCGGGTTCCTCTGGTTCAACACTTATCCGGCGCAGGTGTTCATGGGCGACATCGGAGCGCTCGCCCTGGGTGCGGCCCTGGGTGTGATTGCCGTGGTGGTGCGCCAGGAAATCGTGTTGCTGATCATGGGCGGCCTGTTCGTCATGGAAACCGTATCCGTGGTTCTGCAGGTGGTGTCGTTCAAACTGGTGGGCAAGCGGGTGTTTCGCATGGCGCCGCTGCACCACCACTTCGAACTCAAGGGTTGGCCGGAGCCGCGTGTCATCGTGCGGTTCTGGATCGTGACCGTAATTCTGGTCCTGATCGGGCTGGCCACCCTGAAGGTGCGATGACATGGGGGCAGAGGAACTGGCGGTGAGCACAAGAGGGCATGCACTGGTGGTGGGCGTTGGCAAGACCGGCTTGTCGTGCGTTCCCTTTTTGCTGCAGCAAGGGTACACGGTCGAGGTCGCGGACACCCGTGATGCACCGCCCATGTTGCCTGCCCTGCAGCATTCTTTCCCCCACGTGCCCGTTCACACGGGCGGTCTGGACCCCGAACGCCTGCGCCAGGCCGATCTGCTGGTCGTGAGCCCGGGTGTATCGGTACACGAACCGGCGATCGCCAATGCCGGTGTGGAGATCGTGGGCGATATCGAATTGTTTGCCCGTGTCGCAAAGGCGCCCGTGCTGGCGGTGACCGGTTCCAATGGCAAGAGCACGGTTACCGCCCTGCTTGGCGAGATGGTGCAGCACGCGGGTTTCGTGACCCGGGTGGGTGGAAACATCGGTGTGCCGGCACTGGAGCTGATCGAGGCCGACGAGCCCGATGTCTATGTACTGGAGTTGTCCAGCTTCCAGCTGGAGACCACCTCCACCCTGTCCCCACGGGCCGCCACGGTACTGAACGTCAGCGCCGATCACATGGATCGCTATGGCGACGTTGAGGCCTATGCCGCCGCCAAGCGCCGGATCTTTCATGGCGATGGTGTCATGGTGCTCAATGCCGATGATCCCCGCGTCATGGCCATGGCCGAACCGGGCCGCACCGTCGTGCGATTCACAACGGGCGAGCCGCCGCGGGAACAGGACTACGGTGTGGTGCAGCATGAGGGTGAGGTCTGGCTGGCCCGGGGCGATACACCGCTGCTGCCGGCATCGGCCCTGCGCATTGACGGGCGCCACAACATCGCCAACGTTCTCGCGGCCCTGGCGCTGGCCGAGGCCGCGGGCGTCGAGCCTGCGCAGGGGGCTGAGGCGGCCAGGTCCTTTGCCGGTCTTCCGCACCGCTGCCAGCTTGTGGCCGAGGTCGGCGGGATTCGCTGGATCGACGATTCCAAGGGCACCAATGTCGGTGCGGCACTGGCGGCCCTGGCCGGAATGGATCGGCCGGTGGTGTGGATCGCCGGCGGCGAGGGCAAGGATGCGGACTTCTCCCATCTGCGCACCGTCGTCGCCGAGCACGTGCGTGCCGCTGTCCTCATTGGCCGCGATGCGGCACTGATCGAGCGTGCCCTGGGTGGTGCGGTACCGGTCTATCGCGCGGCCGACATGCAAGATGCCGTGCGCCAGGCGCAGGGTCTGGCCCGATCGGGAGATGCCGTACTGCTTTCGCCTGCCTGCGCCAGTTTCGACATGTTCCGCAATTACGAGCACCGTGGCGAGGAATTCGCTGAAGCGGTGCGGGATCGGTTGCAGCCATGAGCAGCGCCCTGTTTACCTGGGTACAAACCCGCACCGCCGGCCACCGCCGGCCACCGGCCGATCCGTGGCTGATGGGGGCGGTCGGGACCTTGCTCCTGTTCGGTACCGTGATGGTCTATTCCGCCTCGATCAATCTCGCAGCGCGGGAAACGGGCCATGACGCCTACTTTCTGTTTCGCCACACGCTGCATGTATGTGTCGGGCTCGGTGTGATGTGGTTGACCTCACGCAGTCGCCTGACTTTCTGGGAGCGCAGCGGCCCGGCATTTCTCATCGTCGCCGTCATCCTGTTGGCTGCGGTCATCATTCCCGGACTCGGCACCCACATCAACGGCAGCACGCGCTGGTTCCGTTTCGGTGGCGTCGCCCTGCAACCGTCCGAGTTGGCCAAGGGCTTTATGGTTATCTATGTCGCCGGCTACCTGGTCCGGCGACAGGAACAGTTGCGCCAGTTCACCCAGGGAATCCTGATGATAGGCATCGTCCTGGCCGTGGTCGGCATGCTGCTCCTGCAGGAGCCTGATCTCGGGACCATGGTCGTGATCGTCAGTACGGTGCTGGCCATGTTGTTCCTCGGCGGGGTGCGCCTGTGGCATTTCATGGTGTGCATAGCCGCTGGCATCGCTTCCGTGGGCATCCTGACCCTGATCTCGCCCTATCGCCTGGAACGGGTGACCGGATTTCTCAATCCCTGGGCGGATCCGTTCAATACCGGCTTCCAGTTGGTGCAGGCACTGATCGCTTTCGGTCGCGGCGAATGGTTCGGCGTCGGGCTCGGCGCCAGTGTGCAAAAGCTGTTCTACCTGCCCGCTGCCCATACCGATTTCCTTCTGGCCGTAATTGCAGAGGAGTTGGGCTTTGTGGGCGTACTTGGGGTCATGGCGCTGTTCACCATTCTTGTGTTTCGCGCCTTCGCCATCGCGCGCGCGGCGGAAAACGTGGGGCTGGAGTACGGCGCGCGTCTGGCCCAGGGCTGCGGTCTGCTGCTCGGTTTGCAGGCCATGATCAATATGGGAGTGAACCTGGGCGTGTTGCCGACCAAGGGTCTGACCTTGCCGCTGATGAGCTACGGCGGCAGCAGCATGGTTTCGAGCTGCTTTGTCGTCGGACTTCTGTTAGCGGTCGACCGGACCGTGCGCGCGCAGGGAGGTGTGCGATGAGTACGATCCTCATTACGGCTGGTGGCACCGGCGGACATGTCCTGCCGGGGCTCGCCGTGGCGCGCCGACTGCACCACAGCGGCATCCAGGTCGTATGGATGGGTACGCGCCGCGGTCTGGAGGCCAAACTCGTTCCGCCGACCGGAATCCACATGGAATGGATCGCGATCCAGGGTCTGCGCGGACGCGGACTGCTGGGCTGGTTGCTGTTGCCGTTTCGGGCCCTGTACGCCATGACCCAGGCCGCGATCATTCTCCTGCGCCGCCGGCCAGCGGCGGTCCTTTGCATGGGCGGTTTCGTATCGGGACCGGGCGGGCTGATGGCCTGGGTGCTTCGCCGGCCCCTGGTCATCCACGAGCAGAATGCCGTTCCCGGATTCACCAATCGCATCCTGTCCCTGTTCGCCACCCGGGTGTTGGTGGGATTCCCGGAAACTTTCCGTCACATCCCGGGCGTGCAGCATGTGGGCAATCCGGTCCGGCCGGAGATCAGCGCGATCGCGGCGCCGGAGGATCGGATGGGGGACCGTAGGGGGCCGCTCAGGGTGTTGCTGTTGGGCGGCAGCCAGGGCGCGCGCGCCCTGAACCGGGTGTTGGCACAGACCTACAGCAAGCTGGCCGGGGAAAACCTGGTGGAAATCTGGCATCAAAGTGGCGAGCGCTGGCTGGACGAAACCCGCGCTGCCTATGGGGCGCATGCGGACCAGGTCCGGTTGTCTCCCTTCATCGACGACATGGCGGCCGCCTACGAGTGGGCCGACATCGTGATTTGCCGTGCCGGCGCCATGACCGTGGCGGAACTGACGGCAGCGGGAGTGGGCGCCATCCTGGTTCCGTTTCCCCATGCCACGGACGATCACCAGACGGCCAATGCGCGATTCCTGGCCAGCCGGGACGCGGCCGTATTGCTCCCCGAACTCGAGTGCACGCCGACGCGGCTGGCCGAGGTGTTGCGCGACCTGGCAAGCGAGCGCGCCGCCGTGTTGCAAATGGCACAGCACGCCCGCGAGTGTTCCACGCCCGATGCGGACGAGACCATCGCCCGGATCTGTGAGGAGGTGAGGCGTGCGTGATCGGGTAAAACACATTCACTTCGTTGGCATCGGGGGCGTGGGGATGTGCGGCATCGCCGAAGTCCTGCACAACCTGGATTACACGGTGACCGGGTCCGATGCCGCCGAGAGCGCCAACACGCGACACCTGCGGGAACTGGGCGTGCACCTATCCATCGGCCACGATGCGAGCCATGTTGGCGATTCCGACGTGGTCGTCATTTCCTCTGCGGTTGCGGGGGGCAATCCCGAAGTGCAGGAGGCCCGTGCGCGCAAGATCCCGGTGATCCCGCGTGCCGAGATGCTGGCCGAGTTGATGCAGTTGCAGCGGGGTATCGCGGTGGCCGGTACCCACGGCAAGACCACCACCACCAGTCTCATCGCCAGCCTGCTCGCAGAAGGGAATCTCGATCCGACCTTTGTTATCGGGGGGCGCCTGCTCAGCGCAGGTTCCCACGCGCGCCTTGGCCATGGCGAATATCTGGTGGCCGAGGCGGACGAGAGCGATGCTTCCTTCCTGCATCTGCACCCGTTCATCAGTGTGGTGACCAACATCGATGCCGATCATCTTGGCGCCTACGGTGGCGATTTTGCGCAACTGAAAAAGGCCTTCGTCGATTTCTTGCACAACCTGCCGTTTTACGGATTGGCCGTGCTGTGCGTGGATGACCCGGTGGTTCGGGAAATCCTCCCGCAGGTTCACAAACCCGTGTTGACCTACGGAACGCGACCCAAGGCGGATATTCGCGCCAGCGAGATCACGCAGGAAGGCGGCCGCACGCGGTTTCGCGTTTCCCACGGAGAGCGCGAGGACTGGCTGGATATCACGCTCAATCAGCCGGGCAAGCACAATGTCCTGAATTCACTGGCGGCCATCGCCGTGGCCAATGCCATCGGCGTAAGCGACGAGGCGATCACAAACGGATTGCACAACTTCGCCGGCATCGGCCGCCGGTTTCAGATCTACGGCGAAATTCCGTGGAACGACGGAAACGTACTTCTGGTGGACGACTACGGTCACCATCCGCGCGAGGTGGCCATGACCATTGATGCCGCACGCCGCGGCTGGCCGGAGCGCAGGCTGGTGGTGGTGTTCCAGCCTCATCGCTACACCAGAACCCACGACCTGCTCGACGACTTCGCGGCCGTGTTCAGCGACCTCGAACCCCTTTTGATCACGGAGGTCTATGCCGCGGGCGAACAGCCCATCAGCGGAGCGGACGGTCGCACGCTATGCCGTACGATTCGCGCGCGCGGTCTGACCAATCCGATCTTCGTGGAGAATCTTGAGACTCTACCGCAGGTATTGCGCGGCGTGCTGCAGCCAAATGACATCCTGCTTACCATGGGCGCCGGCAACATCGGCCAGCTCGCCGCGAGTCTGCCCGAGCAGCTGAAGGAGGTCGTGTGAACGTAGCGGCCAATGTAATGCACGGACAGCTGAAGCGGAACGAACCGATGTCGCGCCATACCAGTTGGCGTGTCGGCGGCCCGGCGGATTGTTACTACCATCCCGCGGATCTTCAGGATCTGTCCCGGTTTCTGGGCACGCTGCCCGAGGGCGAGCCCGTGTACTTCGTCGGCCTGGGCAGCAACCTGCTGGTGCGTGATGGCGGCGTGCGCGGGACGGTAGTCGCGACCTCCGGAGCGCTGGGGGATCTGGAATTGATGGAGGCCGGTTTGGTGCGCGCCGAGGCGGGTGTCGCCAGCGCCAAGGCCGCCCGATTCTGTGCCCGGCACGATCTGGTTGGTGGGGAATTTCTTGCCGGAATTCCCGGGACCATTGGCGGCGCCCTGGCGATGAACGCCGGCGCCTTTGGCGGCGAGACCTGGAACATTGTGGCCGCGGTGGAAACCATCGATGTCCATGGCCAGATTCGCACGCGTACACCGGACGACTTCACCATTGCCTATCGCTCGGTCCACGGACCGGAAGGTGAGTGGTTTGTCGCCGCCCATTTCCGCTTGCGGCCGGGCGATGGAAGCCATGCAAAGGCTGAGATCAAGCGCCTGCTTGCGCAGCGGGGCAGCAGTCAGCCGACCCAGACAGCCAACGCCGGTTCCGTTTTCAAGAATCCTCCGGGCGACCATGCCGCGCGCCTGATCGAGGCCACTGGGCTCAAGGGTATCTGCGAAGGCGAGGCCTGCGTTTCGGACATGCATGCCAACTTCATCGTCAATACCGGCGGTGCCCGTGCCGCCGATATTGAACGTCTCATCGAACGCGTCCGGCAGGCCGTGCACGAAGCCCACGGCGTCCTGCTGGAACCGGAGGTACGTATCGTGGGGGAGGCCGAATGAGCGCGCGTGGTCTCGGCAAGGTGGCGGTCCTGATGGGCGGACCCTCGGCGGAACGGGAGGTTTCCCTGCGCAGCGGCGCCGCCGTACTCGCCGCCCTGCAACGCCGCGGTGTGGATGCCCATGGGATCGACGCCGGTCGCGATGTGCTCAAACAACTTGAGCAGTAAGCAAAGGTATTCTAACATCAAGGTCTCTTGAATCTGTTGTAGCAAAATACCTGATAAACGATAAACAAGCAGAAAATTGGTGATGTATTACGTGAAAATTATTAATCCAGTGACTTCACAAAATATCTTACTGAAAAAGTGCATCAGACTAACGGTCAAGATGAAACATTCGAACAGAAACTGTCAGGTGCCTTAATCACGCTGGGGCCTCTACAGATGACTTTTAATTTTACCGGCAATTTCTTCAAACTCCTCTTTTACTGGGCCTGCCGATGGCGGTAAAACCCAATGCGCAGGGATCCAGTGTCGGCGTAAGCAGGGTAGACCGGCGCGAAGAACTTGCCACCGCCTGGGAGATGGCGCGCGCCCTGGACCCGGTTGTGCTGGCGGAGAGCTGGATTACCGGGAAGGAGCTCCACGCCGCCATTCTTGACAACGAGCCGCTGCCCCTGGTGTGGGTGGAGGCGCCTGGCGGTTTCTATACCTACGACGCGAAGTACAACTCCGACGCCACACGCTACCACTGCCCGAGCGGCCTTGACCCGGAGGTCGAGGAGAGGGTTCGCATGCTGGCCCTGCAGAGCTTTCACCTGCTCGGTTGTCGCGGCTGGGGGCGGGTCGATGTGCTGCTGGACGAGTCATCACACCCGTATGTGCTGGAGGTAAACACCCTGCCGGGTATGACGGACCACAGCCTGGTACCCATGGCGGCACGGGAAGCGGGCATGGATTTCGATGAACTGGTGATGCGAATTCTGGAGGGCAGCCATGGCGAGCGTTAATCCGGTCCCGCAGCTCAATCTGACCCGGTCCCTGTTTAATACTGGCCTGGTGCTGTTCTGGTCCCTGGTGGCGCTCGCGGTTGTGCTCGTGGGCCTGGACTGGGCATTAAAACCCGATACCTGGCCGGTGCGCAGCGTGAGTTTCCAGGGCCCGTTTCACCACGTGAGCCGGGGTCAGCTGGAAAACAGCGTGGTGGGCCAGTTGGCGGGCAATTTCCTGAGCGCGGACCTGCCCCGCGTGCAACAGACCGTCGAAGCCCTCCCCTGGGTGGATCAGGCCTGGGTCAGTCGTCGCTGGCCCAATGGCGTTCAGGTGCGCTTTACGGAGCAGCACTTCGTGGCGCGCTGGGGCGATTCGGCATGGGTCAATGGCAAGGGCAAGGTGGTCCGGCTTCCGCAAGACGACGGACCGGAGGATGTGGTGGGCCTGGCCGGACCGGAAGGCAGCGCCCCCCGGGTGTTGAAGCAGTACCAGGACCTCGAATCCATGTTCGCCGCGGCGGGCCTGCACGTCGACAAGCTTACGCTCAGCGACCGGCGTACCTGGAGCCTGGAACTGCACAACGGAATCTCCCTGGAATTCGGGCGCGAATCCCTGCAGCGATCCGCACAACGCTTTCTGCTGGCCTATCCCTATCTGGCCGCGTACATGGGGCGCATACGTCGAATCGACCTGCGCTACGCCAACGGTTTTGCCGTGGGGTGGAAGAGGGGGCAAGCGGTCCCCATCCGTCTCGCATCCAGCAACGAGAGGTGAACGATGTCGAAAAAGGATAACGAACGTCTGGTGGTCGGACTGGATATTGGCACGTCCAAGGTCCTGGCCATCGTCGGCGAGGTCACCGCGGACGGAGAGGTGGAGATCATCGGCGTTGGCCACCACCCCTCACGAGGCCTGAAAAAGGGAGTGGTGGTGAACATCGAATCCACCGTCCAGTCGATCCAGCGTGCGGTCGAGGAAGCGGAGTTGATGGCGGGATGCGAGATCCATTCCGTCTTTGCCGGGATCGCCGGAAGCCATATCAGCAGTTTCAATTCCCACGGAATTGTCGCGATCAAGGACAAGGAAGTGGGTGCAAGCGACGTCGAGCGTGTCATCGAGGCTGCGCGGGCGCTCGCTATCCCGGCGGACCAGAAGGTACTGCACATCATTCCGCAGGAATACATCATCGACAAGCAGGAAGGGATCCGCGAGCCGGTCGGTATGAGTGGCGTGCGCCTGGAAGCCAAGGTGCACATCGTCACTGGCGCGGTCAGCGCGGCACAGAACATCATCAAGTGCGTTCGCCGCTGCGGGCTGGAAGTGGACGACATCATTCTCGAGCAACTCGCCTCCAGCATCGCCGTCATCACCGACGACGAGAAGGAGCTGGGCGTGTGCCTGGTGGATATCGGTGGCGGTACCACGGACATCGCCGTGTTCACGGACGGGGCTATCCGTCACACAGCAGTCATTCCCATCGCCGGCGACCAGGTGACGAATGACATTGCCGTGGCTATGCGCACGCCCATGCAGCATGCCGAGGAAATAAAGAAACAGTATGGCTGCGCGCTGACGCAACTGGCGCGTACCGACGAGACCATCGAGGTTCCCAGCGTCGGAGACCGTGCTCCGCGCAAGCTCGCACGCCAGACCCTTGCCGAGGTGATCGAACCACGCATCGAGGAGCTGTTCACCCTGGTTGCGGCGGAGCTGCGTCGCAGCGGATTCGAGGATCTTGTGGGGTCGGGTGTGGTGCTTACCGGTGGTAGTTCCAAGCTGCAGGGAATGGTGGAACTGGCCGAAGAGGTGTTTCACATGCCGGTACGGCTGGGCCTGCCCCACAACGTAAGCGGCCTGAGCGGCGTCGTTGAGAACCCGATGTATGCCACCGGTGTCGGCCTGGTCCAGTTTGGCGCCAGACATCGTGGCGGGTCCGAGTTCGTGCAACAACCCGGCCGGTCTTCGCCGGGAATGAAGGGTGTACTGAGTCGAATGAAGAGCTGGTTTCAGGGAAATTTCTGATCGTGAGCGGAAGATTTTCTTTTAACGGGTGCAACAATCGGAGGAGCGACACATGTTTGAACTGATGGATACATACGGCCCGCAGGCCGTGATCAAGGTGATAGGCGTGGGAGGCGGAGGTGGCAATGCCGTCGACCACATGGTCCACGCGAGTATCGAAGGTGTGGAGTTCATCAATGCCAACACGGATTCCCAGGCGCTGGGCAAGACCCGGGCAGGGACCATCCTGCAACTGGGCGCAAGCCTGACCAAGGGGCTCGGGTGCGGTGCCGATCCCGATGTCGGTCGCCAGGCTGCGGTGGAAGACCGTGAGCGCATCGCCGAGGTATTGAACGGCGCCGACATGGTGTTCATCACAGCCGGCATGGGCGGCGGAACCGGAACGGGGGCGGCGCCCATTGTTGCGCAGGTTGCACGGGATCTCGACATCCTGACGGTGGCGGTCGTGACCAAGCCATTCCCCTTCGAGGGACGCAAGCGCATGGCAGTGGCGGATCAGGGCGCGAAGGATCTGGCGCAGTTCGTCGATTCCATTATCACGATTCCGAACGAGAAGCTGCTGACTGTGCTTGGCAAGGAGGCCACCTTGCTGGATGCCTTTGGCAAGGCCAACGAGGTTCTGCAGGGCGCGGTTCAGGGGATTGCCGAACTGATCACCCGCTCGGGCCTGATCAACGTCGACTTTGCCGATGTCCGCACGGTGATGTCGGAGATGGGCATGGCCATGATGGGATCGGCCTCTGCAGGTGGTGACAACCGGGCGAGTGAAGCGGCTATGGCTGCGGTGGCGAGTCCGCTGCTGGAAGACATCAACATCTCCGGCGCCCGCGGCATCCTGGTGAATGTGACTGCCGGCCCCGACATGTCCATCGGCGAGTTCGAGGAGGTGGGCAATACCGTCAAGGAGTTCGCCTCGGAAGACGCAACCGTGGTTATGGGTACGGTCATCGATCCGGAAATGAGTGGAGAATTGAGGGTTACCCTGGTGGCGACCGGCCTGGGCCGTGAGGCCAAGCCGAAGCAGCCCTACCGGGTGATCAAGACCGGAACCGGGACCACGGATTTCGAGGATCTCGATACCCCGACCGTGATCCGCAAGCGGCGCGACCATGAGGATGCCGCCGCCGCGGATTCGGTGGAGTACCTGGATATACCGGCCTTTCTGAGAAAGCAGGCCGACTAGCCCGGTCTCCTGTGTCGCAAAGGACAGGGACGTCCACTTTTTTCGGTACCCCGGGGTTCACCCGGCCCCGGGTTACCGGCTTTCCTTCCCATTCCCGTAATGTCGCCTTCAAGTCACTGATCGGTGGTGTTTTTTCTCCTGCGATTGGAGATCGTCCGTGTTTGCGGGCAGTCGCTGGACCATGCCGGTTTTCGTCGATCCGTGCGTTTATCGGGGCACATCGACCGGACGTAGGGTCGCTTGCGGGCGCAAGCTGGACAGGTTCTAGAAATTGCCTTTAAATACATGGAATACCTAGGGAGTTTCCTATAAAGTTCCACGTTCCCGCGGGACTCATGCCTGTGGGGCAGGGTGATTGATCTCTGGGGACGGTCTGGTTTGCGCAAGAATCCCGGCTATAGTGGGATGGCGAAAGCGCGGTGTACGAACAATAAAATGATTCGACAAAGAACGCTGAAAAACACAATTCGAGCTACCGGTGTCGGCCTGCACACCGGTGACAAGATCTATCTGACCTTGCATCCGGCGCCTGTAGATACCGGCATTGTGTTTCGCCGAACCGATCTTAAAGAACCCGTCGATGTAAAAGCCTGTCCCCAGAACGTAAGTGATACCCGCCTTTCCACCACCATTGAAAAAGATGGTGTCCGAATCTCCACCATTGAACACCTGATGTCCGCCTTTGCCGGTCTGGGCATCGACAATGCATTGATCGAGTTAACGGCGGCCGAAGTCCCGATCATGGATGGTAGTGCAGGCCCGTTCGTTTTTCTCCTGCAGTCCGCCGGGATCGAGGAGCAGTCGGCACCAAAACGTTTTCTTCGTATCAAGCGCAGGATCGAGGTAAAGGAAGACAACAAGTGGGCGGTATTCGAGCCGTTCGACGGTTTCAAGGTATCCTTCACCATCGATTTTGATCATCCCATGTTCCAGAGCGCCCAGCAGACCGCGACCCTGGATCTGTCGACCACCTCATTCGTGAAAGAGATCAGTCGGGCGCGCACTTTCGGTTTCATCGCGGAGGTGGAAGCGTTGCAGAAAGCGGGATTTGCCCGTGGTGGCGGGTTCGACAATGCGGTTGTTCTCGACGATTTTCGGGTGCTGAACGAAGACGGTCTGCGCTATGACGATGAATTCGTGAAGCACAAGATTCTGGACGCGATCGGGGATTTGTATCTGCTTGGTTATCCCCTCATTGGCGCGTTCAGCGCGTATCGTTCGGGACACTATATGAACAATCGCCTGCTGCGCGCCCTGATGGCACAGACCGATGCGTGGGAACTCGAATCCTTTGAAGAGAATGAGGAAGCGCCGATCGCCTTCGCGGCCGGTGCAATTCCCGCAGGCTAATCGCATGCCGATTTCCGAAACACGAATCCGCCCGGTACGAACCGGTACAGACAAGGAGCCAGCCTCGTCATGAACATCATCATCGTTCCCGACAAGGGCGGGTCCAGCCGCCATGCAAGTTTGTCGCACCGACATATTCTGGTCATGGCATTCGTTGGGCTGATTCTGATGCCGGTGCTGTTCGGTGTGATTACCTACCGTGCCAATGCCCTGCTTGAACGCTACAACGGAAGCGTTGATGCAGATCTCGTTCTTCGTCAGCAAAATGAGCTGCGCGCGCAGCGTGAAGCGATTCGCCAGGCCCGGGTCAATGCCGAGACCCATCTCAATGCCCTGGCGCAAAGGCTTGGCCATTTACAGGCCCAGATCATCCGCTTGAATGCCCTTGGCGGCCGTTTGACCCGCATGGCCGGCCTGGACCCGCGGGAATTCGATTTCTCGACCCAGCCGGCGATGGGTGGTCCGGCGGAATCTTCAACCGACTTCAACGGGTCGATGATCATGTCCTCACTGAAGGAGCTTGATCAACAGGTATCCGAGAAATCGGAACAGTTGAACGCGCTTGAGTCGCTTCTCATCGATCGTCAGACGCGCAAGGCCCTGAGCCCCTACGGTTGGCCGGTAAAGGGATGGGTGTCCTCAAATTTCGGCATGCGGGCCGATCCATTTACCGGGCGTCTGTCCCTGCACAGCGGGGTCGACATCGCGAGTCCGCTGGGATCCGTCGTTCACGCCATGGGTGACGGCGTCGTAACCTACTCCGGCCCGCGTTTCGGCTACGGAAACCTGGTGGAGATCACCCACGGACAGGGCTATAGCACGCGCTATGCGCACCTCAGCGCCGAACTGGTGAAGGTTGGAGACCGGGTCAAGCGGGGACAAGCAATCGGACGCGTGGGCAGCACCGGCCGTTCTACCGGCCCGCACCTGCATGTCGAGGTGTTGCGCGATCACAAGAAGATCGACCCGATCAGCTTCCTGGAAAGCGGCGGACCGAAGGCCCGGAACTAGACCGAACCGCGAACCGGTCCAGCTCCCGTTACGGCGCGGTTTGGAGACTGGCCCGACGCAGCGGATCTGCTGAGCTTCCATTCCCGATCCGGTACACCATTACCGAATTTCCACCACGAAGGTCGCGCCCCTGGGATGTCACCCAGAGTTGGGTGTTATCCGGTGACACCGCGAGGCCAACCGGATAGGAGTCCGCCGCCACCCGGGCAAGGGGCTTCAGGGTTCCTGCGTCCAGAACAACCACCTGACTCTCCTTGTTTGCCGCCGCAAATATCCAACGTCCATTTGGGGCAACGGCAATCGTCCGTGTCGATTCTCCGGTGTAGATTTCCCGTTCGGGTTTGAGCTTGCGCACATGCCTGCGAGCTGCATGGACCAGATCTTCAATGCGGTAGCGTGATACATAGCCGGCGAAGTTGGAGCTTACGAAGAGCGTATGGCCGTCCGGGGAGAGTTCCAGATGCCGTGGTGTCGGGCGCATGCCGAACACGGTGTCGACGTAGCGCCGGCGGCGGACATCGATTACGGCAATGCCTCCTCCCCCCATGCGTGCCACCAGAAGGTAGCGGCTGTCGGGGGTAAAGGCCGCGCCCCGCAGACAAAAGCCGCACCCGTGATCCCGGTCCGCATCGTTGATCGTGTTCAGATTGAACTGGCGGCCGACAGTAATCAGTGCTGCCCGTCGGTAGCTCGAAGGTTTCTTGTTAAGGGTATCGATCAGGCCCACGGTATTGTCGCCCCAATGCACAACCGCCATCCAGTGGCCATCGGGTGAAGCGACGACATACTTGGGGATGGGGCCGGTACTCATGACACGCACGATCCTATCCGTGCGTACATCAATGATCGCCACGGCAGAAGGCATTTTGGACAAACGATCGTAGTCGCGCCGGTAGTAGGGGACCCAGAGATAGTGGCCGTCGATGGACAGCGCCGATTCCACCGGTTTTCCGGAAAACTGGTTGGGGTCCGCCGGTACGCCGGAATCCGGGAAGCGCAGCCACGGACTGCCGCCGTGGCGCGAATCAAACAGCCCGGCATCGTTCTGGTCGAAATGGTGGACAATGGTATCGATGCGCCGCAGGTGGCGTGGATCGTAGACCACCGTCGTGAACCCCTCCAGGGCATTCACGTACACCTTGCTCCCGTCTTCAAGGAAGCGGACGGATTTCGGCGAAAAGACAAACGGGTCGAAATGATCGCTGGTATTCGCCGGACGCGGATTGTAGTGCTGGAATCTGGCAATCAGTTCCAGCGTGGGTCCAGTGGACGGGGCGTCCGGGGACGGAGCGGAAACGGCGCCAATGGGAACCCGAACCAGGGGCTCAAGCCTGCCGTCCAGATTGTCTTGGGCCTCCCTGAGGTAGCGCGCAAGTTCCGGCGGACCCGCTTTCAGGCGGCTGGCCTCCCGCCAATGACGCACGACCCGGGCCCAGTCGCCCTGGACCCAGTAGCTCCAGCCGAGTTCGTAGTGCGCGGGCCCGAGGCCGGGTTTCAGGCTGAGGGCTTTCTTGTAGGCCTTGATGGCGTCCTCGGTCTTGTGGGCCTGTTGCAGCGCCATGCCCTGGCGGTAGGCATCTTCCGCCGGCCCCGCCCACACAGGGGATCCTGCCGCCAAAGAGCACAAAAAAACCGGCAAGATCAGGAACTGAGGGCGAATCATGCAGTCTATTGTAGCCATCACGTTAAGAAGGGGAAGGTCGTCTGTCGGCGCCGGATGGCCGGAGCTCCGGTCCGGGAAGCTGCTTCAAGTCCCGACCTTTTTCCTCCATAATGCCCGTTTTTTCAGGCCGGGCAGCCCCGGCCGCAATCCGGTATCCATGGTTACAAAAGTCCTGAAGAAAATCGTGGGCAGCCGCAATGCCCGTCTGATCAAGCGCATGCGGCAGCAGGTCGCCCGTATCAATTCCCTGGAATCCTCGATCTCCGCCCTCAGTGATGAGGAACTGCGGGCCAAGACCGGGGAGTTTCGCGAGCGCGTGAGCCAGGGCGAGACCCTGGACGACCTGCTGGTTGAGGCCTTTGCCGTCGTGCGTGAAGCATCGATGCGTACCCTCGGCATGCGCCACTTCGATGTACAGCTCATTGGCGGGATGACCCTGCACATGGGCAAGATTGCCGAGATGCGCACCGGCGAGGGCAAGACCCTGGTGGCCACCCTTCCGGCGTATCTGAATGCCCTGTCCGGAAACGGGGTCCACGTCGTTACCGTGAACGATTATTTGGCGCAGCGCGACTCGGAATGGATGGGGCAGGTATACGGTTTTCTGGGTCTTACCGTCGGCGTTGTGGTGTCGGACCAGGATCCGGAAAGCAAGCATGCGGCTTATCGTGCCGACATTACCTACGGCACCAACAATGAGTTCGGTTTCGACTACCTGCGCGACAATATGGCGTTCCAGGCCGAAGAACGTTTTCAGCGGCCGTTGAATTTCGCCGTTGTCGATGAAGTGGATTCCATCCTGATCGACGAGGCCCGAACTCCTCTTATTATTTCCGGTCCGGCGGAAGAGAGCACCGACCTGTACGTCAAGGTCAACAAGATCATTCCCCATCTGCAGAAGCAGGAAACCGAAGATGGCCCCGGGGACTACTCGGTCGACGAAAAGGCCCGTCAGGCCTATCTCACCGATGCCGGCCATGAAAAGGTGGAGCGCCTGTTGGAACAGTCCGGGGTGCTTGCCGAAGGCAGCAACCTGTACGATGCCTCCAACATTATGCTGTTGCATCACGTAAATGCGGCCCTGCGCGCGCATACGCTTTACCAGCGCGAGGTCGACTACATCGTTCGCAATGGCGAAGTTGTGATCATCGACGAGTTCACCGGGCGCATGATGAGTGGCCGGCGGTGGTCCGAGGGTCTGCACCAGGCCGTGGAAGCCAAGGAAGGGGTGCCGATCCAGAATGAAAACCAGACCCTGGCCTCCATAACATTCCAGAACTATTTCCGGCTGTACAACAAGCTCAGCGGCATGACCGGTACGGCCGATACCGAGGCGTTTGAATTCCAGCACATCTACGCGCTGGAGGTGGTCGTGATTCCCACGCACAAGCCGATGGTTCGCAAGGACAATACCGATTTGGTTTATCGCACCAACCGGGAGAAGGAGCACGCGATCGTCGACGATATCCGCGATTGTCACGAGCGGGGTCAGCCTGCGCTCGTCGGGACGATTTCGATTGAGTCGTCGGAACGACTTGCCGCGCTGCTGAAAAAACTCGGGATTCCGCACGAGGTTCTCAATGCAAAACAACACGAACGGGAGGCCCAGATCGTGGCGCAGGCCGGGCGTCCGGGTGCGGTGACGATTGCCACCAATATGGCGGGTCGCGGTACAGATATTGTGCTGGGTGGCAATCCGGGGGACGGCGAGAATGAACGGAATGAGTGGGAGCAACGGCACCAGCAGGTGCTGGATGCCGGCGGCTTGCACGTAATTGGTACCGAACGTCACGAGTCCCGCCGAATCGACAATCAGCTGCGGGGTCGTTCCGGCCGCCAGGGTGATCCGGGCTCGAGCCGGTTCTACCTCTCGCTGGAAGACAACCTCATGCGGATCTTCGGGTCCGAACGGGTATCGGGCCTTATGCAGAGACTGGGGATGCAGGAAAACGAGGCCATTGAGCACCCCTGGGTCAGCAAGGCGATCGAGAATGCGCAGCGCAAGGTAGAAGGCCGCAACTTCGATATCCGCAAGCAGCTGCTTGAATACGACGATGTCGCCAACGATCAGCGAAAGGTGATCTATCAGCAGCGCAACGAGCTGATGGACGCAGACGAGATCAGTGAAAGCGTGCGCACCATTCGCAGGGAAGTGGTTAACGACCTGGTGGATCAGTACCTGCCGCGGGAGAGCCTGGAGGAGCAATGGGATGTGGGTGGCCTGACCACGGCCCTGGAGGCGGAATTTGATCTCCGCCTGCCTTTGCAGGCGCTTCTGGACCAGGAATCGGACATGGACGAGGAGGCCCTGCGGGACCGGATTGTCTCCGAGCTGGAGAGCCAGCACGATGCCAAGGCGGCAGCCATCGGGTCGGAGGCCATGCGTCACCTGGAAAAGGCGGTCATGCTGCAGATTCTGGACAAGCAGTGGAAGGATCATCTCGCTGCCATGGACTATCTGCGTCAGGGGATTCATCTGCGCGGCTATGCCCAGCAGAATCCCAAGGAAGAATACAAGCGCGAGGCCTTCCGCCTGTTTTCGGAGATGCTGGATCAGATCAAGGTCGAGGTCGTCGCCACGCTGGCACGTATTCGTATACAGAGTGACGAGGAGATCGAGGCCTGGGAGGCACAGCAGCGCCGTCAGAGCGAGGTTCAGTACCTTCACCCGGAGCTTCAGTCGGGCGGCGAGGCGGAGCCGGCGCCAGAAGAAGACGTTCAGGTTGCCGCTCGGCCGGTGGTACGGTCCACCCCCAAGGTTGGCCGGAACCAGCCCTGCCCCTGCGGGTCCGGCAAGAAATACAAACACTGTCACGGGAAACTTGTCTAGCGGGTCGCCGTCGACGCTATAATGAAGTGATTCGAAAGCGGGGGGTCAGGCCCCCCGTTTTGATTTGTACGAGGCAACGATGGCGGTCGGACTGAAACCTCTCGAGAAACTCTTGCCGGTTCGCGGTACGCGCGTGGCTGCTGCCCACGCGGGCCTTCGCTATCGCAAGAGAGCAGATCTCGCAGTACTGCTTGCGGACGAGGGAACCTCGACGGCGGCGGTGTTTACGCGCAACCGCTTTGCTGCAGCGCCCGTGCTTGTCGCGCGCGAACACATGGAGAAGGCGGTGCCGCGGGCGCTGGTCGTCAACTCCGGCCAGGCCAATGCCGGAACGGGCGAACCCGGTCTGGCGTTGGCGCGCGATGCATGTGCCTGGGTGGCCGGAGAAGTCGGGTGCGCGCCGGAACAGGTGCTTCCTTTTTCCACCGGGGTGATCGGCGTGGTACCCCCTTCTGATGCGATGCGTGCGGCCATTCCGGGCCTGTGCAGCGCCCTGTCCGAGGATGCCTGGAACGAGTTCGCCGAGGCCATCGTGACCACCGATACGGTACCCAAGGGCATCTCGGTTCAGCTGTCCCTTGGGGATGCTTCCGTGACCCTCAGCGGCGTTGCCAAGGGTTCCGGAATGATCCGGCCGGACATGGCAACCATGCTTGCCTTTGTCGCAACCGATGCGTCGATCGATACCGGGGTTCTCCAACGCGCCCTGTCGGCGGCGGTCGACGTTTCATTCAATCGAATTACCGTCGATGGCGATACATCCACCAATGACGCCTGCGTGATCATGGCCACGGGCCGCGCCGCAAACGAGACCATCGACGGCCCGAATCATCCCCTGTTCGAGCCATTCCGTGCCGCGCTCACCGAGGTTTGCACGACCCTGGCGCAAATGATTGTCCGCGACGGAGAGGGCGCAACCAAGTTCGTCACCATCAAGGTCGGCGGCGGCCGTACCGTCGACGAGTGTCTTCAGGTTGCCTATACGATTGCCCATTCCCCGCTTGTGAAAACGGCTCTGTTCGCCAGTGATCCGAATTGGGGACGCATCCTGGCTGCCGTGGGACGTGCGCCGGTCGTGGATCTGGATATTGACCGGGTTGAACTCGATATCAATGGTGTGGCCGTGGTTCGCAATGGAGCCGTCGCCGATTCCTACAGCGAAGAGCAGGGGCAGCAGGCCATGGCGCGGGACGAAATCCTTATTGAGGTTCGCCTTGGTGCCGGCAAGGAGTCGGCAATGGTCTGGACCACGGACCTTTCCCACGAGTACGTGCGAATCAATGCCGAGTACCGCAGCTGACGGCCGGATTCACGTCGCTGTCGGCGCGGTGCAACGTGGTGACCGGGTGCTGATCGCGTTCCGGCCGCCGGATCTCCACGAAGGGGGAAAGTGGGAGTTTCCCGGCGGCAAGGTGGAGCCTGGCGAGGATGGCCGCGAGGCGCTGCAGCGTGAGTTGCACGAGGAACTCGGAATAGAGACTCGCCGCGCCGTGCCGCTGATCCAGATTCCTTACGATTACAGCGACCGCAAGGTATGGCTGGATGTCTGGTGTGTCACGGAGTTTTCCGGTGAAGCGACGGGTCGCGATGGACAGGACCTGCGGTGGGTCGCGCGCGGCGAGCTTTCCGACTACGAGTTCCCAGCGGCCAATCGGGCGATTGTGCGTGCCCTCCAGCTGCCGTCCCTGTACCTGATCAGCGACCTCGGCCGATTCTCCGGTCGCCGCGAGTTTCTTGGCGCGCTGGAGGAGGCCCTGGCGGCCGGCGCACGGCTGATCCAGCTTCGCGAGAACGGCCTGGATGATGAGGAATTCGCGATTCTGGCGGGGGAGGTGCTTGCCCTTTCCCGGGCGCACGGTGCAAGGGTTCTGGTGAATCGGGACCCGGAGATGGCGCGACGCGTCGGTGCCGACGGGATACATCTCAGCGGTCGGCGCCTGCACGAGACTGTGGAAAGACCCCTGTCACCTCCGGCACTGCTTTCCGCTTCCTGTCATACGAAGGAAGACCTCCGTCGCGCCGAGGCGATTGGCGCGGATTTTGTTGTGCTCTCTCCCGTACGGCCGACGAACAGTCATCCGGGCGAGGCGGGTATGGGATGGGAGCGCTTTCGCAGACTTTGTGCCGAAACCCGAATTCCGGTGTATGCCCTCGGCGGCATGAAACCCGGAGATCTGGAACTTGCCGTCAACCACGGCGCCCAGGGCCTTTCCATGATCGGGGGAGTCTGGTCCTCCCCATCCATTTCCGCGGCCGTACGGACCTGTCAGTCGCGATCGTAGTCTCCAGTGGCGGCCAGTTGTTCATAGCGGCGGTGCAGGTCCAGAATGGATTGCCGCAGTTCTGCAAGATTCCCTGTATTGTCCAGGACATCGTCGGCCTTGCCGAGGCGCAGGGCATCGTTGGCCTGCGCGTCCATTATGGACTGCGCCTGGTCGGCACCGATCGCGTCCCGGCTCATGACACGCCGGGCCCGGGTGTCCCGTGGCGCGTTGACGACCAGGACGCGATGAACCAGGTCCTGCATACCGGATTCGACCAACAACGGCACGACGATCACGCAGTAGGCGGAGCTGAGGGCCTGTACTTCCCGGACGATGGCTGCCCGGACCCGGGGATGCAGGATTGCCTCCAGGCGTTTCCTTTGCTTCGCGTCGTGAAAGACAAGGTCCCTGAGTCGCTTCCGGTCCAGTGACCCGTCCACGGATACAATGTCCCCGCCGAATGTCGCCACCACCTCCTCGTAGGCCTCGGTCCCGGGTTCCACGAGTTCGCGGGCAATCCGGTCTGCATCGATTACCGGCACGCCCAGTTCGGAAAACAGATTGGCGGCTTCGGTTTTCCCGGCACCGATCCCGCCTGTCAGCCCTATGCGCAACATGAGGCTATCCGATTCGTGCGAGCTGGAGGTAGGCCCGGGTGAGAGTGTCGCCCCACAGGAGGGTGATCCAGCCAGCAACACAAAGGAAGGGTCCGAAAGGGATCGGGTGGTCGCGGCCGCGCCGGGAGAAATAGAGGGAAGCACCGCCGATCACGGCTCCGGTAAAGGCGGCAATCAGAATCAGGATCGGGAGTTGTTGCCACCCGAGCCATGCCCCGAAGAGGGCAAAGAGCTTGAAGTCACCGAATCCAATACCCTCTTTCCCGGTCAACAGTCTGAAACCCTGGTAGACGAGCCAAAGAGAAAGGTAGCCGGCGATTGCGCCGAAAACGGCCGACTGCAGATCAGTGAAAGTACCAAAGCTGGAGAAAATCAGGCCGAGCCAGAGGAACGGCAGTGTTATGGAATCGGGCAGGATCTTGTGCTCGTAGTCGATAACAGCGAGCGGAATCAGGCCCCAAACCAGAATCAGGGCACCAAGGGACTGAATCGTCACGCCAAAATGCCAGGCCGTGCCCACGGACAGGATTGCCGTGGCCAGCTCGATCAGCGGGTATCGCGGGGAGATAGGTGTGCCGCATTCAGAGCATCGTCCGCGCAGCAGGAGGTAACTCACAACCGGAATGTTTTCCCATGCGCGGATCGGGTGTCCACAGTGTGGGCACTGCGAACCCGGCCTGAGCAAGTTGAAAGCGGGAACGGTTTTCTCTTGCGGGAGTTCAAGCAGCTCACGACATTGGCTGCGCCAGTCGCGATCCAGCATTGCGGGAACCCGAAGGATAACCACATTCAGAAAGCTGCCAAGTACCAGACCGTAGAGGGCAACCGCGGTCAGGAACAGTCCGGGGTGGATTTGCAGGTAAAACTGAAGTCCGGAAAACATGCCGCGGGCAGCGTGGATCTGCGGCCAGGGCGTCAGATGACGGATGCGAGTTTGAAGATGGGCAGGTACATCGCGACCACCATGCCGCCCACAATGATACCGAGAAAGGCCATGATGATCGGTTCGAGCAGACTGCTTAGGCCGGCTACGGCGTCGTCGACCTCGGTTTCGTAGATATCGGCTACCTTGCCGAGCATGGCATCCAGTTCACCCGATTCCTCGCCAATGGCTACCATTTGCACGACCATATTCGGGAACAGGTTTACCTGGCCCATGGCCGCCTGCAGCTGGGTGCCGGTACTGACCTCGTCCTTGATCTGCAGCGTTCCATCATAGTAGACCCGGTTGCCCGCGGCGCCAGCGACGGAATCCAGGGCTTCCACGAGCGGTACACCGGCGGCGAACATCGTTGCAAGGGTGCGACAGAAGCGCGCGATCGTGGCCTTCTTGATGATCGGTCCAATAATCGGAGCGCGCAGCAACAGGCGATCCATCATATGCTGCATCTTCGTGGATCGCCTGTAGGCATAGAAGAATCCGCCAATGGTGCCGAAGATGCTGCCGAAGATCAGGATCGCGTGGTTCGTAAAGGCCTTGGACAGATTGATGACGAATACCGTCAGTGCTGGCAGGTCGGCGCCAAAGTCGGCGAACAGACTTTCAAACTGGGGAATCACGAAGATCAGCAAGATCGCGGAAATAATGAATGCGACCACAATGACCGCCGTTGGATAGAACAGCGCGGACTTGATCTTGCTCTTCAGGTTCTCGATCTTTTCCTTGTAGGTCGCGATCTTGTCCAGCAGGGTCTCGAGAATACCGGCCTGTTCACCGGCTCCCACCAGGCTGCAGTAGAGGGAGTCGAAATAGAGCGGATGCTTGGACAAGGCCTCGGTCAGATTGGTGCCGGATTCGATATCCTGCTTGACGCGGATCACAAGATCCGCGAGACCCGAATTTTCCGTTCCCTTGGCTACGATATCGAATGCCTGAACGACCGGTAGACCCGCCTGCAACATCGTGGCAAGTTGGCGCGTGAAGACCGCAATGTCCTTTGGTTTGATCTTCTTCTTGGTGTTGAACAGGGACTTCTGGGCAACGCCAGTTCCTTCCATCTCTCCCTTGATGGTCTTGCCCTGACGGTCGGTACCTTCAAAGATGAAGATATTTGCTTTCTTGACGGCAGCTTGCGCCATGACGGATATTCAGTTTCCCTTGATCGTTACTGGTTGGTGACGCGCTCGATTTCCTCGAGGCTGGTGACGCCTGCGGCAACCTTGCGCAGGCCGGAGCGGCGCAGGGGGGTTACGCCTTCCTTCAGCATCTGCTGTTCGATGTCCAGTTCCGTCCCTTCGCGCATGATGATTTCGCCAATCGCCTCGCTCACGGGCATCACTTCATAGATGCCTACACGTCCTTTATAGCCGCCGTTGCACGAATCGCAACCCACGGGGCCGTAGACGGTGAGTCCGGCGCCGATTTCCTTGTCCGTGAATCCGGCCTTTTGCAGGGCCTCATTGGGTAAATCCAGCTTGGTCTTGCATTTCTCGCACAGCCGGCGCCCGAGCCGTTGGGCAATGATCAGGTTCACGGCGGAAGCAATATTGAACGGGGGTACACCCATGTTTACCAGACGCGTCAGGGTGGCCGGGGCGCTGTTGGTATGCAGGGTGGAAAGCACCATGTGACCCGTCTGGGCCGCCTTGATGGCGATGCTGGCGGTTTCCAGGTCTCGAATCTCACCTACGAGAATGATGTCCGGATCCTGGCGCAGAAAGGCGCGCAGTACGGAGGAAAAATCCAGTCCGGCCTTTTCATTGATGTTGACCTGGTTGATGCCGCCCAGATTGATTTCCACCGGGTCTTCGGCCGTGGAAATGTTGCGATCCGGCGTGTTCAGGATATTCACCGCCGTATATAAGGTAACGGTCTTACCAGACCCCGTCGGGCCGGTGACAAGCACCATTCCGTAAGGCCTGTGGATCGCCTCCATGAACAATTCTTTTTGATCAGATTCAAAACCGAGTTTGTCCACACCGATTGTCGCCGAGGTCGGATCGAGGATACGCAGCACGATCTTTTCACCCCAGAGTGTGGGCAGGGTGCTGACACGAAAATCGATGGCGCGATTCTTGGAGATGCGCATCTTGATGCGTCCGTCCTGCGGCAGACGCCGTTCGGCGATGTCCAGCCGGGACAGGATCTTGACGCGTGCTGCGATTCGTCCGGACAGTGCCAGGGGAGGGGCGGCCACCTCGTTCAATACGCCATCTACGCGATAGCGTACCCGGTAGGTCTTTTCATAAGGCTCGATGTGAATATCCGATGCACCGCGGTTGATCGCATCGAGCAGAACCTTGTTGACGAATTTTACGATCGGGGTGTCATTGACTCCGGTCTCATCGCCTCCCGCTCGATCCTCGGCGTCTTCGGAAACAACGTCGAGGTCATCGAGACCATCCAGGGACTCATCATCCGAAAACTGCGTGAAAGTCGTGTCGTTGGCCTCGAGGAACTTGTCAATGGCCTCGCTGAGCTTGTTGTCCTCGACCAGAACCGGTTCGGTAACGCAGCCGGTATGGAACTTGATTTCGTCGAGGGCGGTGACGCTGGTGGGATCGGAGGTAGCGATATAGAGTCGATTTCCGCGCTTGTACAGGGGCAGTACCCGGTGTCGGCGAATGATCTTTTCGTCAACCAGCTTGACCGGCGCCGCCTCCACATCGATGGAATTGATATCCACCAGGGGAACGCCGAATTCCTCGGAGGCGATGCGCGCAAGGGTCGCGCTGTCGACCTTCTTGCTTTCAACGGCGTAGGAAACGAAAGAGGTCTTTTTCTGCAGCGCCCCTTCCTGAAGGCGCTCGGCGTCTTCCGTGGTCAGGAGCTTGTCGCGTACCAGCCGCAGGGCGAGGCCGCTGAGTCGGGTTGCGGTCGTCGGTGTCGCCATGGTTGTGGATGAAACTCCCGGTGATCTTTCAGTCGGTGGCATACAACACGACCCGGATACAATTATCGTGCCCGAGCCGATTCACTGCTACTCGTATGATAGTAGATGAGATGTTGCGCGCAGCCAAACATTTTTGGCTGTTTTTTCATGTACCACAACAAGGGGACAAAACAGGCTTTCCCGGGGAGATTGTGGGGCTTGATGGATATCAATGCGCCTGTGTGCCCGCTCTCCGAGAATGATTGACACCGGAAAGGCAAAAAATTAGAATGGTTCTAAATCGGTTAGGAGCACCCTCATGGACCTTAAAGGAAGCAAGACGGAAGAAAGCCTGAAAGAGGCCTTTGCCGGCGAGTCCCAGGCCAATCGCCGCTATCTCTACTTCGCAGCCAAGGCGGATGTCGAAGGTTACAACGACGTTTCCGCAGTGTTTCGCTCCACGGCGGAAGGCGAAACCGGCCATGCCCATGGCCATCTCGAATACCTGGAGGCCGTCGGCGATCCGGCCACCGGTCTGCCGATTGGCAGCACCTCGGACAACCTGAAGGCGGCCATCGCCGGTGAGACCCACGAGTATACCGATATGTACCCGGGTATGGCCAAGACGGCCCGCGACGAAGGTTTCGACGAAATCGCAGACTGGTTCGAGACCCTGGCCAAGGCCGAGCGGTCCCACGCCAATCGTTTCCAGAAGGCGCTGGATTCGATGGACTAGACCGCCGGGAAGACCCCGACCCCCTCCGAAATGGGGGACGGGGTTGATTCCCGTTCGTGCACGGGCTGTGCGAATCCCGACCCGAGACAAACGTTCGAATCGGAAAATAACCAAAATGGCAGATTCCACCGGAAAGCGAGAAGGAAGCCTGGAGGCCCCCACGCGCCACCCCCTGGAGTGGACCGAGGCCGGTTTCTGGAACGAGGATTCCCTGTTCGACGAATTGGAGCGTGTTTTTGACATTTGCCACGGCTGCCGCCGTTGCGTGAGTTTGTGCCATTCCTTTCCGACCCTGTTCGATCTGGTGGACGAATCCGACACCATGGAAGTAGACGGGGTCGCCAAAGCGGATTTCTGGAAGGTCGTGGATCACTGTTATCTCTGCGACCTCTGCTACATGACCAAGTGTCCCTACGTTCCGCCCCATGAATGGAACGTGGATTTTCCCCACCTGATGCTCCGCGCCAAGGCGGTGCGATTCCGCCAGAATGGCGCTAGCCTGCGGGACAAGATGCTCAGCGCTACCGATGTCGTCGGCTCCCTGGCCGGCATCCCGGTGATTGCGCAAATCGTGAATGCGGCCAATCACACGGGAATCGCGCGCAAGGCCCTGCAGGCCATTGCAGGAATTGATGCGGATGCGATTGTCCCGGAATACCACAGCAAGACCCTGCGCAAGTTGTACAAGAATCATGATTCCGGTCTGACTCCCGTGCCCACGGCCGAAACCCGGGGCAAGGTAGCCTTGTTCGCAACCTGCTACGGGAATCGCAATGAGCCCGAGGTTGGCGCAGACCTCATCAAGGTCTTCGAGCACAACGGAATACCTGTCGTGCTGGCGGAGAAAGAACAATGTTGCGGCATGCCCAAGCTGGAACTGGGTGATCTGGAAGCCGTGGCAAGGGCGAAGGAAGCGAACATTCCCGTATTGGTGCAACTGGTCGACGCAGGTTATGACCTGGTGGCCCCGGTGCCGAGCTGCGCGTTGATGTTCCGTCAGGAACTGCCGCTGATGTTTCCGGACGATCCGGACGTGACCAAGGTGCGCGATGCCTTTTTTGATCCCTTCGAATATCTGGCACTGCGGCATCGGGAAGGGAAGCTGAACACGAATTTCAGTCAAAGCCTGGGCAAGGTGGTTTGGCACGTGCCTTGTCACCAGCGGGTGCAGAACATCGGTCCCAAGACACGCGACATCCTGTCCCTGGTCCCGGACACCGAAATCGAGACCGTGGAACGATGCTCTGGTCATGATGGAACCTATGCGGTAAAGAAGGAATTTCACGAGATCTCGATGAAGATCTGCCGCCCGGTTGTTGGGCGAGTGGAAAAGGCCGAACCCGATCACTACACCAGCGACTGTCCCATGGCTGGTCATCAAATCGAGAATGGGCTGAAAAACGGAAAGGCACCGGAGCACCCCCTCACCCTGCTGCGTCAGGCCTACGGACTATAACGAGGAACGAAAATGGCAAGCGAAGGCTATCACGAGGAAGTACAGGATCTGTCCGATGAGACGCGCGACATGCATCGCGCGATCGTATCCCTGATGGAAGAACTGGAGGCGGTGGACTGGTACAACCAGCGCGTCGATGCGTGCAAGGATCCTGAACTCAAAGCCATCCTCGCGCACAATCGCGACGAGGAGAAGGAACATGCGTCCATGGTGCTGGAGTGGATCCGTCGCAAGGATCCGCGTTTCGATCATGAGCTGAAAGACTACCTGTTTACCGACAAGGAAATTGCACACAAGTGATGGCGGTCGATACAGGTTTGGGAACACACGTGGAGAATGGCCCTATGTCCCGGAAACTCAAGCGCGAAGATCTGTGGAGTCTCGAAGAGTATGCCCGCGAGCGGGCCGGGTTCCGCGTCCAGGTGATGGCGCACAAGAAGAATCGTCAGATTCATATCGGCCCGAATGTGACGCTCTATTTCGAAGACCGGATGATCATGCAGTACCAGATCCAGGAAATGCTTCGTGCCGAACGGATCTTCGAGGACGAAGGGATCCAGGAGGAGCTGGATGCCTACAATCCGCTCATTCCCGACGGCACCAACTGGAAAGCAACTTTCATGATCGAGTTTTCCGACGAGGATGAGCGACGCGACGCGCTTGCCCGCATGGTCGGGATCGAGGACCGTGTGTGGGTACAGGTTCACGGATTCGACCGGGTCTGGGCCATCGCCGACGAGGATCTGGAGCGCGAAACCGAAGAAAAGACCTCGTCCGTACATTTCCTGCGTTTTGAGTTGAGTCCGGAGATGATCCAGGCAGTCAAGACAGGTGCGGACATCGGTGTAGGGATCGACCATGATGCCTACCGGTACGGCGTCGATACTCTGGCGGCTCCAAATCGGGAATCCCTGCTGGACGATTTGAACTAGCCGGGATCGGGCCGGATGCCCGCGGCCCTTGTCATCTTCGCGGATTCGTGCGAAGTTTTCGCGCCATGATCAATATACATTCGTGGCGCAGCACATCCGGCCGTCCGGCTCCGTTCACGTTGGTTCACCCGATCTCCTTTTTTCTCCATGGCATCGACATACGATTCGTCGGCGATTGAGGTCCTGACCGGCCTGGAGCCGGTGCGCAAGCGTCCGGGGATGTATACCCAGACCGAGCGCCCAAACCATCTGGCGCAGGAAGTCATCGACAACAGCGTCGATGAGGCCATCGCCGGACACGCGAAGAAGATCGACGTCACGTTGCACAAGGATGGATCGGTGTCCGTATCCGACGACGGGCGAGGCATGCCGGTCGACAAGCACAAGGAAGAAAAGGTGTCCGGGGTGGAGGTCATCCTGACCCGGCTTCATGCCGGTGGCAAGTTCTCCGGCAAGAATTACACTTTCTCCGGCGGTCTCCACGGAGTGGGCGTATCAGTGGTCAATGCCCTTTCCGAGAAGCTGGAGGTGGAAGTGCGCCGTGGCGGCAAGATCTATCGCATGAGCTTTGCCGACGGTCAAAAAACATCGGAACTTCGGGCCTCCGGCAAGTGCAAAGCCTCCGAAAGCGGGACGACGGTGCATTTCTGGCCCGATCCCAAATTTTTTGATTCACCCAAGATCAGCGTACCGCGCCTGAAACATGTCATGCGTGCCAAGGCGGTTTTGTGCCCGGGGCTGACCGTCACTTTCCACAATGGCGGCAACAAGGCCGATGACGAGCAGTGGTACTACGAGGGCGGGCTTTCCGATTACCTATTGTCCGAACTGGAAGGCGAGACCCTGTTGCCGGATACGCCGTTTACAGGGAACAGCGTCGGAGAACTGGAACAGGTTGATTGGGCGGTGGTGTGGTTGCCGGAGGGTGGGGAACCGGTACTGGAGAGCTACGTCAATCTCATCCCGACGGTACAGGACGGTACCCACGTAAACGGATTCCGCAGCGGGTTGACCGAGGCCATGCGTGAGTTCTGCGAGCTGCGCAATCTCTTGCCCAAGGGTGTCAAGATCGCCCCCGACGATGTGTGGGGCAGATGCAGCTTTGTCCTGTCCCTGAAAATGCAGGATCCCCAGTTCTCCGGGCAGACCAAGGACCGCCTGTCCTCGCGGGAAGCGGCGGGATTTGTCGCATCCGCGTCGCGCGATGCCTTTGGTCTGTGGCTGAACCAGCACGTGAAGATGGCCGAGGCCATCGCCGAACTGGTGATTGATAGTGCCCAGGCCCGGATGCGCGCGGGCAAGCGCGTGGAGCGCAAGAAGATCAGTGCGGGACCGGCGTTGCCGGGCAAACTGTCGGATTGCCTGAGCCAGGACCTGGGGCAGACGGAGTTATTCCTGGTGGAGGGAGATTCCGCCGGTGGTTCGGCGAAGCAGGCACGCGACCGCAACTACCAGGCGGTCATGCCGCTGCGCGGCAAGATCCTGAACACCTGGGAAGTCGACCCGGGCGAGGTGTTGGGCTCGAAAGAGGTCCATGACATCGCTGTTGCCCTCGGGGTGGACCCCGGCTCCAGCAGACTCGACGGCTTGCGCTACGGCAAGGTGTGCATCCTTGCCGATGCCGACTCCGACGGCGCCCACATTGCGACGCTCCTCTGCGCCCTGTTTGTGCGTCACTTCCGTTCCCTGGTGCAGGCGGGCCATGTGTATGTCGCCATGCCGCCCCTGTACCGCATCGATATCGGCAAGCACGTGTTCTATGCCCTGGACGATGCCGAGAAAAAGCAGGTTCTGAAACGAATCGAAGACGAGAAGCTGCGCGGAAAGGTCAATGTGCAGCGCTTCAAGGGACTTGGGGAGATGAACCCCTCCCAGCTACGCGAGACCACCATGGCGCCGGATACGCGACGACTGGTCCAGCTGACGGTTCGCGCCGGGGACAACACCAACAAGGTGCTGGACATGCTGCTGGCCAAGAAACGGGCGGCGGACCGCAAGTCATGGCTGGAGAAGAAAGGTAACAAGGCCGAGGTTCTGTAATTCATGGCGACCCGGAAGAAAAAAGCGGCGAAGAAATCCGCGAAGAAAAAGGCCGCGCGCAAGACTGATCGTCTATGCCATGTCCGAACTGGGCCTGAACGCCGCCGCCAAGTACAAGAAGTCAGCGCGCACCGTAGGTGACGTATTGGGCAAGTTCCATCCCCATGGTGATACGGCCTGCTACGAGGCCATGGTGCTCATGGCCCAGCCCTTCAGCTATCGCTATCCACTGGTGGACGGACAGGGCAACTGGGGATCGCTGGACGATCCAAAGTCGTTTGCCGCCATGCGCTATACCGAGGCTCGGCTAGCCCGTTATTCACAGGTCCTGTTGTCGGAACTGGGGCAGGGGACGGCGGATTGGGTGCCCAACTTCGATGGTACGCTGGAAGAACCCCGCGTATTGCCCGCACGCCTGCCCAACGTGCTGCTGAACGGAACCACCGGCATCGCTGTGGGTATGGCTACCGACATTCCGCCGCACAATCTGCGCGAGGTCGGGGCCGCCTGCGTACAGCTGCTGGAGAAGCCGTCCAGCAGCATTGCCGATCTGTGCAAACACATTCAGGGACCGGACTTCCCTACCGATGCGGAAATCATCACGCCGCAACGCGAGATCCGGGAGATTTACGAGAGCGGCAATGGCACGGTTCGCATGCGTGCGCACTGGCGCCAGGAGGAGGGCGAAATCGTGGTTGACGCCCTGCCGTACCAGGTCTCCAGTGGCAAGATTCTGGAACAGATCGCCGCCCAGATGCAGGCCAAGAAACTGCCCATGGTTGAAGACCTGCGCGACGAATCGGACCAGGAGCATCCGGTCCGTCTCGTTATCGTTCCCCGCTCGTCCCGGGTCGATGCCCAGCAGATGATGTCCCATCTCTTCGCCACCACGGATCTCGAGCGCAACTATCGCGTCAATCTGAACATCATTGATCTGACCGGTCGCCCGCGGGTGTACAACCTGCGTGATTTGCTCCGCGACTGGATCGATTACCGGCTCGAGACCGTACGAAGGCGCCTGCAGTATCGCTTCGACCGCGTCGTCGCGCGATTGCATGTCCTGGAAGGCCTGATGCTGGCCTACCTGAACCTGGACGAGGTGATTCGCATCATTCGTACCGAGGATGAGCCAAAACCGAAACTGATCAAGCGATTCAAGCTCACGGACATCCAGGCGGAAGCGATCCTGGAAACGCGGTTGCGGCACCTGGCCAAACTCGAGGAAATGAAGATCCGCGGCGAGCAGGAAGAGTTGACAGTAGAACGGGACAGTCTGGACAAGATTCTCAAGTCCAAAACGCGCCTCAGAACGCTGGTGAAAAACGAAATCAAGGACGATATGCATGAGTTTGGCGACGAACAACGCTCGCCTATCGTCGAGCGCGAAGCGGCACAGGCCATCGATCAGGCATCGTTGTTGCCCACGGAACCGATTACCGTTGTTCTTTCACAAAAGGGTTTCGTGCGTGCGGCACGCGGGCACGAGATTGACCCTCGTTCCCTGTCCTACCGTTCCGGGGACGAATATCTGCACCACGCCCGCGGGCGAAGCAATCAACTGGCAATCTTCATCGATTCGACCGGCCGTGCGTATTGCCAGCCGGCACACAAACTGCCTTCGGCCCGGGGGCAGGGAGATCCGGTGGCGAGCTACTTCAATCCGCCTCCGGGCGCGACCTTCGCCGGTGTAATCATGGGGCAGCCGGACGACCTGTATCTACTCTCAACGGATTCCGGCTACGGCTTTGTCGCCCGTCTGGAAGACCTGCTGACCCGGACCCGCAACGGCAAGGCGGTCCTGAAGGTGCCCAAGGGTGCACGCGTTCTGCCACCGCAAAGGGTCATGAGCCATGAAGAAGACTGGGTCGCGGCAGTGACCAATACCGGGCGCTTGTTGACCTTCATGATCGGTGAGCTGCCGGCCATGGCCCGCGGCAAGGGAATCAAGATCATCAACGTCCCGACCAAGAAAGCCGCGGCACGGGAAGAGTTCGTCGTTTCCGTTTGTGTGTTTCCGGAGGACAAGGGATTGACGGTCTATGCCGGACAGAAGAAGCGGGTCCTTACGGTAGACGATCTGGATCAGTTCATCGGCGAGCGGGGCCTGCGTGGCAGCAAACTGCCCAAGGGCTACCAGAAGGTTGAGCGGATGGAGGTCACGGAATAGACATCGGATCGTGACCGGTGCTTGCACACAGGCTGTTTCCATCCGGAAGAAAGGAATATCATTGTGGGCTTTGTCGTCGCCGGAATGAATCGACGTTGCGGTTACCGGCCTCCGGAAGTGCCAGCATCAGGGGCAGGACCATGTCACGGAAATTTCGCTTTTTCCAAGTCCTTTTGATCCTCAATCTGGCCGCCACGGCGCGGGCTGTGGCGGATCTCCCCCAGGCGATCGACCAGCAGAACCTGAATCTCGCCGCCACAAGGACGGGCGGTGCGCCCGCATCGAACTACCTCGAAAATGCGTCCACTCCGGAACCCTACAAAAGCGGCTGGGAATTCGTCCTCGACAACGATGCCTTCTCCCTGCTACGCCGGGATTCGGACTACACGGGCGGGTTCATGCTCAGCCTGTCCGGCCATCGCGCGGCCGAGTATCCCTATTCGATCGATCCCTGGCTTAGCCGGCTGGACCAATGGACCGGTCTCGATAGCCTGAAGGATGTCCCCGGTGCGCGCCAGACACACAACATTGTTTTTGGCCTCGCTTCCTACACGCCAAAAAACATCCAGCTTGCGACACCAATTTACAATGAGCGTCCCTATGCGAGCGTGCTGTTCATGGCCAACAGCCAGCAGACGGTCATTCCAGAACAGGAAGTTGCCCATCAGACCACGCTGACGCTTGGGGTCCTGGGTCTGAAGGTAGCCAAGGACTTGCAGGATGCTATCCACAGCGCACTCGGCCAAAATGGCGCCTCCGGATGGGACAACCAGATCTCGAGTGGCGGCGAACTCACTGCTCGCTACACGGTCTCCGCGCAGCGCGCCTACATGACAAAATATAATAATCCGGAGCGCGACATCGATGTTGTCCGTACCATGGACGCGAGCATCGGCTATAAGACCGATTTTGGAGCGGGACTGGCGTTTCGCATCGGACGCATCCGTTCCACGTGGTGGTCATACAATCGAAGTCAGCCGGACTATCTCAATATGGTATCGCCCGTATTGCGGAGCGGATCGAAACCCCGCGATGAGTTCTTTCTTTGGGGGGGTATCAACGCCCGGGTGCAGTTATACAACGCATTGTTGCAGGGGCAGTTCCGCGACAGTGCCGTGACCTTTTCCTGGGAACAACAAAATCACTTCCTGTTGAGCGGGTGGCTTGGACTCAATCGGCAGTACCGCAACGGTTTGCGCGTCGCCTTTGTCATTCGGGCAAACACTCCGGAACTGAATACAGCCACGGAGCATACGGACCTTTGGGGAAGCTTCATCGTGGGCCGTTCGTTCTAGGCCCGGGCTTTCTGCCTCACGTGTTCGCGGGGCGTCGTATCATCTCGTACAGTTTGTCCTTCAGGTGTACCCGGCGCATCTTGAGCGGCTCGAGGTACTCGTCTGATGTGGGTTCAATATCCTGTTCGTGCCGGTAGATCTCCTGATCTACATCGTGGTATTCGTCGAACAATTCACGAAATTCCGGATCACTGACCTTGAGTTCGTGGATACGGTCCTGGTATTCGGGGAATTCGCGAACCAGCGGGTGGTGTTCAAGCGTCATGGGGTCAGTCCTCAGTTGCGTTTTTCTGATTGCCAAAATAGCATAGTCGTGCCTATATCGTACTTGTCACGGATCAATTTCCATCGTAGCGGGCATGGGCTTCTCCTGGTTGTGGGACCCGGGCCGCACGCGAAGGTAGTTACCAAGGCGGAGACCTGGCTCGTGAAACTGGGAATCGTTATCTATTCAGGGGATCCGGAAACGGTGTGGAACGGATTCCGGCTGGGCTTGCTGGCCTTGAGTGCCAATGATTCAGTCAGTGTCTTTCTACTGGCCAAGGGAGTGGAGGCCGAGCTCATGGATACGGAACAATACGTCGTTTCGGAAAAACTGGTGGAGTTCGTCGAAGCCGGAGGCAAGGTAATGAGCTGTGGTACCTGTCTCGTGGCCCGTTCGCTCGATGCTTCCAAGTACTGCAAGTCGGCAACCATGGGATCGCTCTACGACTTGATCAAGGAATCAGACAAGGTCATCTCCTTGTAGCCAGCCCCGGATGCAAATCCGGGTTGCGGGGCCAGGACCGCTCTCCCTTCAATCAGATTCTATGCCCATGCGAATCGCCGCTATTGTTGAGTACGACGGTTCCGCGTTCCGTGGCTGGCAGTTGCAGTCGGGTGTGCGCACGGTCCAGGAAGTCCTCGAGAAGGCACTGGCATATGTGGCCGATGCTCCCGTGCGCGTGATCACGGCGGGGCGCACGGACACGGGTGTCCATGCCACCGGCCAGGTGGTGCACTTCGATACCGAGGCGGTACGCGATCCCCATGCATGGGTTCGCGGTACCAACAGCCGCTTGCCGAAGGATGTCGCGGTCTTATGGGCGGGAGAGGTGGGGGAGGATTTTCACGCCCGGTTTTCAGCCACCGGCAGGCACTATCACTATTGCATTCTCAACCGGCCGGTACGGCCAACGTATCTCGCCGGGCGTGTGAGTTGGGACTATCGTCCATTGGATGTTGACCCCATGCAGGCCGCGGCCGCGACTCTGCTTGGCTCCCACGATTTCTCCTCCTATCGCGCGGTCCAGTGCCAGGCGAAG
The DNA here is from genome assembly GCA_037388825.1 of Acidiferrobacteraceae bacterium. Taxonomy (NCBI): domain Bacteria; kingdom Pseudomonadati; phylum Pseudomonadota; class Gammaproteobacteria; order Acidiferrobacterales; family Acidiferrobacteraceae; species Acidiferrobacteraceae bacterium. Next base: position 80,375 of record JARRJV010000025.1, read on the forward strand.
AGCCCGGTGCGCGAATTGCGCGCACTGGATGTTTGGCGGACACGGGATCGGGTGATCATCCACGCCTACGCCAACGCCTTTCTGCACCATATGGTGCGCAACATCGCCGGCGTGTTGTGTACCATCGGCGCCGGCGAGCGGCCGCCGGAATGGGCGCGGGAAGTGCTGGAGGCGCGCGATCGAACCACTGGCGGGATCACCGCCTCCCCGGACGGGCTCTACCTCACGCAGGTGGAATACCCGGAAGTCCACGGAATCCCGCAACTTTCGTCCGATCCCGGGCTCTGGTAAAGTGCGCCGTTCCTGAAATCCGGGTGATTTCATGCGCGTTCGCGTCAAGATCTGCGGAATTACGCGTCTCGAAGACGCGCTCGCGGCGGTACAATACGGGGCAGACGCCATCGGTTTTGTGTTCGATTCCGGCAGCCCCAGGTTCATCGACGGGGAAAAAGCTGCCGATATCGCCGGCGCCCTGCCACCGTTCGTGACGAAGACCGGTTTGTTTGTAGACGCCGACGCGGGATTCGTCCATCGCATGCTCGAACAGGTCCCTCTGGACTTGCTGCAGTTTCACGGCGAGGAAGAATCCGGGTATTGCGGCCGGTTTCGGCGACCCTATATCAAGTCTGTGGCCATGAATGCGGATGTGGACCTTGCGGCCGTGGCGACCGTCTATTCCGATGCGTCGGCCCTGTTGCTTGATGCATCAGTCCCCGGCATCCCCGGTGGCACGGGCGAGCGGTTCGACTGGAGCCTCGTACCCGCCGATGCCAGTGCACCCATCATACTGGCCGGCGGTTTGACTCCGGAGAACGTGGGCGAGGCGATCGCCAGCGTGCGTCCCTATGCGGTCGATGTCAGTAGCGGCGTGGAGCGGGAAAAGGGAATCAAGGATGCGGCACGCATCGAGGCATTCATGCAAGAGATAGGTCGTTTGTCATGAGCAAGGCACTTCCGGATGAACGCGGTCACTTTGGCGTCTATGGCGGCATGTTCGTCGCCGAGACGCTGATGCAGCCCTTGGCGGAACTTCGTGCCGCCTACGAGAAAAATCGTGCTGATCCTGAGTTTCTCGGCGACCTGGAGCGAGACCTGAGTCTGTTCGTGGGCAGGCCGTCGCCGCTGTATCCCGCCGAGCGCTGGAGCGAGACGCTGGGCGGAGCCAGAATCTACCTCAAGCGTGAAGACCTGAACCACACCGGTGCGCACAAGATCAACAACACGGTGGGCCAGGCACTGCTGGCCAGGCGCATGGGCAAAACGCGCGTGATCGCCGAAACCGGGGCCGGGCAGCACGGCGTGGCCACGGCAACCGTGGCCGCCCGTTTCGGCCTGAAGTGTGTGGTCTATATGGGCAGCGAGGACATCAAGCGTCAGGCGATCAACGTCTACCGCATGCGGCTTCTGGGTGCGGAGGTGGTGCCGGTGACGTCCGGTTCCAGGACCCTCAAGGACGCGATGAACGAAGCCATGCGTGACTGGGTGACTCATGTGGACGATACCTTTTATATAATCGGCACCGTCGCCGGGCCTCATCCCTATCCGGTTATGGTGCGCGATTTCCAGACTGTGATCGGCCGCGAGGCGCGTGAGCAGATCCTGGCCGCCGAGGGCCGTCTGCCCGATGCCCTGGTGGCCTGTGTCGGTGGCGGTTCCAATGCCATCGGGCTGTTCTATCCTTTTCTGGAAGACAAATCGGTTCGCCTGATTGGTGTCGAGGCGGCCGGCGAGGGGATCGCAACGGGCCACCATGCGGCACCCCTGTGCGCGGGGAGGCCCGGAGTGCTGCACGGGAATCGTACCTATCTTATGGAAACCGACGACGGACAAATCATCGAGACCCATTCCATTTCCGCCGGACTGGATTATCCCGGCGTCGGTCCGGAGCATGCCTGGCTCAAGGATTCCGGGCGAGCGGAGTACGTATCCATCGAGGACGACGAGGCGCTGGCGGCATTCCACGAGCTGACGCGTACCGAGGGCATCATGCCGGCGCTGGAATCCAGTCATGCCCTGGCCCACGCAAGCAAGATCGCCCCGGAACTCGGTCGCGACGCGATCATTATCGTCAATTTGTCCGGGCGCGGGGACAAGGATGTGCACACCGTGGCCGAACGCGAAGGGATCCGCTTCTGATGTCTCGCCTGGAAAAACGCTTTTCCGAACTGCGGCGGGATGGTCGCACCGCGCTGATTCCGTTTGTCACGGCCGGTGATCCCGAGCCCTCGATCACGGTACCGCTGATGCATGCCCTGGTCTCGGCAGGTGCCGACGTGCTTGAGCTCGGTGTACCCTTTTCTGATCCCATGGCCGAGGGCCCGGCCATCCAGCACGCCTGCGAGCGTGCTCTGGTCCATGATGTCAGTCTGCACAATGTCATCGACATGGTCCGCGAATTCCGTCAGCAGGACGGCGACACGCCCGTGGTCCTGATGGGGTATCTGAATCCGGTGGAAGTTATGGGATGTGAGGCGTTCGCCAGTGCCGCGGCCGATGCCGGGGTCGACGGTGTAATCACCGTGGACCTGCCGCCGGAAGAGGCCGGCGACTACGTGGCCGCGTTTCGCAAGAGCGGGCTGGACCCGATCTTCCTGCTTGCACCCACCAGCACCGAGGAGCGTGTCCGCAAGGTCGCGGACGTGGCCAGCGGATTCATCTATTATGTATCCCTGCGAGGCGTAACCGGCGCCGCCCATATCGATACCGACGAAGTGAAATCCAGGCTGGACGTGATCAGAAAACACACTGCACTCCCGATTGGAGTCGGATTTGGCATCAAGAGTCCGGACATTGCCGCGCGTGTGGCGACGGTTGCCGATGCCGTTGTGGTCGGCAGCGCGCTGGTGAGCCGGATCGGGGAATTGGCGGATCAACCCGATGCCATCCTCAAGGACGTGCCGGCCTTTCTCGCCAGTCTGCGTGAGGCCGTCGACACGGCGGAGGCGGCCGCGTGAGTTGGTTCGACAAACTTTTGCCGCCCAAGATCAAAAGCCGCGGTACCAAGAAATCCATTCCCGAAGGGTTGTGGAAGAAATGCCCTTCGTGCTCGGCCGTGCTCTATTGCGTCGAGATCGAGAACAACATGGATGTCTGCCCCAAGTGCAACCATCACATGCGCATCGGCGCACGTCGTCGCCTGGATCTCTTTCTCGATCCGGAGCCGAGGAGGGAAATCGGCGAGGCCCTGCGGCCGCTGGATGTGCTGAAATTCAAGGACAGCCGGAAGTACAAGGACCGGCTCTCTGACGCGGAGAAGAATACCGGAGAACATGACGCTCTCGTAGTGATGGAAGGCGCCGTCAAGGGCGTACCACTGGTGGCGGGTGCGTTTGAATTCGCGTTCATGGGCGGGTCCATGGGTTCGGTAGTCGGAGAACGATTCGTCCGTGCCGTCGATACGGCCCTGCAGCGGGAGATTCCGCTCGTCTGTTTCGCCGCAAGCGGCGGGGCACGCATGCAGGAGGCACTGTTGTCCCTGATGCAGATGTCCAAGACCTCCGCCGCACTGACACGCCTCGGCGCCGCCGGCATCCCGTTTGTATCGGTGCTGACCGATCCCACCATGGGTGGCGTATCTGCCAGCTTCGCCATGCTTGGCGATGTGATCGTCGCCGAACCCGGTGCGCTGATCGGATTTGCCGGCCCGCGGGTCATCGAACAGACCGTACGTGAGACCCTGCCGGAGGGATTTCAGCGGTCGGAATTTCTGCTCGAACACGGCGCCATCGACATGATCGTGGATCGGCGTGAGATCCGCGACCGCCTCGCCAGCCTGTTGCCCATCCTGATGACCGATCGGGTCAGCGCGGTGAAATCGACTCCGCCACCCGTTCCTCCTTCCCCCGAACCCCCGGTTGACGAACAACCCTGAGCGCGACCACTCTCGCTGACTGGCTCGAGCGCATCGAGCGGCTGCATCCCCGAGAGATCGAGCTCGGACTGGATCGCGCGCGTGAAGTGTGGCGGCGACATCACGACGATTTGCTTCCATTTCCCGTGATTGTGGTTGCGGGTACCAACGGCAAGGGTTCGGTTGCAGCGATGCTGGAGGCCATCTACCGCGCTGCCGGCTACCGGACTGCGTGCTACACCTCGCCGCACCTGGTGCGCTACAACGAACGCGTGCGCATCAACGGGCAGGAATGTACGGACGAACAGTTGTGCCAGGCTTTTGAGCGGGTGGAACGTAGCCGGGGAGACACACCGCTGACCTATTTCGAATTTGGCACCCTGGCGGCGCTCCATCTTTTTGTCGACGCGGCCGTCGACGTTGCCATTCTTGAGGTCGGACTCGGGGGTCGCCTGGACGTGGTGAATATCTTCGATGCCGATGTGGCGATCGTTACCACCATCGGCGTGGACCATTCCGACTGGCTGGGTCCGGATCGCGAGAGCATCGGGCGGGAGAAGGCCGGTATCTTTCGCGCAGGTCGGGCGGCGATCTGTGGCGATCCCGAACCGCCGCGATCCGTCGGCGAGGAGGCCGGGCGCATTGGCGCACGCTATCTGCGTTTGCGCCACGACTTCGATTATGTGTGCGAAGGGAATGGCTGTACCTGGCGCGGCCCCGGGAAACAGCGCTCGGCTCTGCCGCGTCCCGTGCTCCCGGGACCGCACCAGTTGCGGAATGCCGCCTGTGCGCTAATGGCGGTGGCCGAGCTGGCCCCGCACCTGCCGGTGGATCAGGCGGCCGTGCGCAGCGGCCTGCTTGCGGTTCGTTTGCCGGGACGCCTGCAGATACTCCCGGGCAAGCCGCAGGTGACACTCGATGTCGCTCACAATCCCCAGGCCGTAGCCGTGCTGGCCGACCAGCTCGGTGCGCAGGCTTGTCCTGGCCACACCCATGCGGTCATCGGCATGATGGGCGACAAGGACATCGCAGGGTGTCTGCGCCCAATGGCGCCACGGGTGGATCACTGGTACCTGGCAACGCTTGCGCCACCACGTGGGGCGGCAGCCGAACAACTGCGTGAGGAGCTCGAACGAATTGCACCCGGAGCGGCTGCAAGCACGTTTGATACGGTGCTTGAGGCATTTCAGTCTGCTCGCTCGTCTGCATCGGCCGACGACCGAATCGTCGTGTTTGGTTCTTTCGAGACCGTGGGTGCTATAATGCGCCATTCCTCAGGATCGTAGGAAATGGCAGTTTCTCAACGCGACACAGCCGAGTTCGAACCGCGTCGGCGCATCATTGGCGCCATCATACTCGTCACCCTTGCTTTCGTAGTTTTCTCCCTGGTATTGCAGGACAAGCCTGTGGAACCGGGTACCGCGAAACCGGAGCAGGAGCCCGACACACAAGTTGTTGTTGCACCGGTTCCGAGTCCTTCGGCAACAGCGTCCCGACCCGCAGCCTCGCCCGACTCTCCGGCGACGACGGAGCCAACTGCAGTTACCCCGACAAAACCGGTCCCGCCGCCGGCGCCAACGGCAAGCGTGCCGAAGCCGGAGCCGAAACCCGCTACACAACCGAAGACCGAAGCCGCCAAGCCGGCACCGGCGCCGGTGGCGACCGGGAACTGGCTCGTGCAGGTAGGCACCTTCTCCGAGCCGGAGAATGCGCGGCGTCTTGGTGAGAAGCTCAAGGGGATCCATTATCCGGTGAGGCTGAAGGTAGTGACCCTGGACAAGGGCAGGGCGGTCCGGGTTCAGGCCGGACCCTTCGCGACCAAAGCCAGCGCCGTTGCGGCCAGGGATGATATTGAAAAACGCCTCGGCTTGCGGGGTGTCATACGTGTGCGCAAGTAGCCCCCGCCCACGGCGTCCGTAGAATTCGCACCGGGGTTCGCCAGGTTCCGTAGCCCATGAACTTACTCGACTGGATCCTTGCCGTGGTCTTCATGGTATTCGTGGCGCTGGGATTTCGCCGGGGGTTCCTCAAGGAGATCCTGTCCCTGGCAGCTTGGCTGGTCGCCGCCGTGGTGGCCTGGCTGTTCGCCGCCGATGTGGGGCCGCTATTCTCGGTCTGGCTCCGGGACCCGGCGGCCCGGACCGGAGCGGGGTTCGTCGCTACATTCGTGGTTGTCTTCCTGATTATGACTGGGCTCGGGATCTTTTTGCGGCGCTGGCTGTTGGTACGACCATGGACCCGTTTCGTGAACTACCTGCTGGGAGGATTTACGGGAGCGGGGCGGGGGCTTCTCGTTCTGGTCGTTTTCACCCTGCTGGCGGGGCTGACCTCCGCGCCGCGCCAGCCGTGGTGGCGGGAATCCCTGTTTATGCCCACACTTCAGGAAGTGGCTCTGGAGGCCGGGGGCTATCTGCCGCGGGATGTCTTGCGGTATATCAGTTATAATTGAATTCTTTCAGACCCGTCCCCATCTGGGGAGTCTGTTGCGACGAGGGCGGTAATCATGTGCGGCATTGTCGGTATCCTGGCCAAGGGTCCGGTAAACCAATCCATCTACGATGCGCTTACGGTACTTCAGCATCGCGGCCAGGATGCAGCCGGGATTCTGACCAGTGACGGCCAGCGCGTCTATCTGCGCAAGGAAAACGGACTGGTCCGGGACGTCTTTACCGCGCAGCACATGTTCAATCTCACGGGTAACATGGGTCTGGGGCATGTGCGCTACCCCACCGCCGGTTGTGATTCCGCTGCCGAGGCCCAGCCCTTTTACGTCAATTCCCCCTTCGGGATCGCCCTCGGCCATAACGGGAACCTGACAAATGCCGATGAGTTGCGCGAAGAGATCTTTCGCGAGGATCTGCGGCATGTGAATACGGATTCCGACTCGGAGATTCTCCTGAATGTCCTGGCCCATGAGCTTCACGCCCTGGGCAAGATGCGTCTGTCCCCGGAAGATATCTTCCGTGCCGTGGCCGCGGTCCACCGGCGCGCGCGCGGTGCCTATGCGGTAACCGCCCTGATCGTCGGTTTTGGCCTCCTGGCCTTCCGCGATCCGTATGGAATCCGTCCCCTGGTCTATGGGCGGCGCGAGACCGATACCGGGCCCGAGCACATGGTCGCTTCTGAAAGTGTCGCTTTGGACACGCTGGGCTACGATCTGGTTCGCGATGTCGAGCCAGGCGAAGCCGTCTATATCGATCTTCAGGGTCACGTGCATACGAGCCAGTGCGCGACCGATGCCCGCCATGTCCCGTGCCTGTTCGAGTACGTATACATGGCGCGCCCGGATTCGATGATCGACGGCATAGCGGTGCACAAGACCCGTTTGCGCATGGGCGAGAAACTGGCGCAAAAGATCGCGCGCGAGTGGGGTGAGAGGGAGATCGATGTCGTGATCCCGATTCCCGACACGAGTCGCACCTCGGCCTTGCAGATGGCCTATGAACTGGATATCAAGTACCGGGAAGGATTCATCAAGAATCGCTACATCGGGCGAACCTTTATCATGCCCGGTCAGGCGCAGCGCAAGAAGTCCGTGCGCCAGAAGCTCAATCCCATCGATCTCGAGTTTCGGGGCAAGAACGTGCTGTTGGTGGACGACTCCATCGTTCGTGGTACTACCTCCAAGCAGATCATACAGATGGCGCGCGAGGCCGGTGCCCGCAAGGTGTACTTCGCTTCGGCGGCGCCCCCGGTGCGCTATCCCAATGTATACGGAATTGATATGCCTTCCGTAACCGAACTGGTCGCCGCCGGTCGTACGGATCAGGAGATTGCCGCCGAGATTGGAGCGGATGCCCTGATCTACCAGGACCTGGAGGATCTGATCCAGGCAGCCCATGAAGGCAATCCGGCAATCAGCGAGTTCGATGCCTCCTGCTTCAACGGAGAATACGTAACCGGTGATGTGCACCAGGATTATCTGGACCGGATCGAGCAGCGGCGCAACGACTCGGCGAAGAGCAGCCGCGCGAGCAACGAACTGGTATTTACCGAGCCCCATACCAACTCCGGCCGAACCTCGCCGCATTGACACCGCCGGTGTCCTTCGATAGGGTTTGTCCTGTCGCGCCGATTTGAGCTCAGCTTGCGGGCGCGTTAAAAATGCAGCTAAAGAGAGGAGTAAGAACCCGCTTTGGCTGTCCGTGGCGGGTTTTTTTGTGCCCGCCGTTCGTGACCCAAATCCTGTAGAGGAGTTGCCAGATGGCTGACACCGAATCCAACAAGCCTGGCTTTGCCACCCGGGCCATTCGCGCCGGGCAGGTGCGGACACCGGAGGGCGAACAGAGCGAACCGATCTATTCAACCTCGAGCTATGTGTTCGAAAGCGCGGCGCAGGCGGCAGCGCGATTTTCCGGCGCCGAACCGGGGAACATCTATTCGCGCTTCACCAATCCCACGGTGCGAACCTTCGAGCAACGCCTTGCTTCGCTGGAGGGAGGCGAGCGCTGCGTGGCCACGAGTTCGGGAATGGTGGCGATTCTTTCAACCTGCCTCGCCCTGCTGAAGGGCGGAGACCATATCGTGTCTTCCCGTGGTGTATTCGGGTCGACCACCTTGCTGTTCCAGAATTATCTCGGAAAGTTGGGTATTGAGACGTCGGGTGTTCCCCTGACCGATCTGGATGCATGGCGGGCGGCGATCCGACCCGAGACCCGAATTCTGTTCCTGGAGACTCCGTCCAATCCCCTTACGGAAGTAGCCGACCTTCGGGCGTTGGCCGAACTTGCCCATGCGCACGGCTGTCTTCTGGTGGTCGACAACACCTTGTGCACGGCCGCGTTGCAGCGGCCACTGGAGCTCGGCGCCGATATTTCAATTGTTTCCAGCACCAAGTACATCGATGGCCAGGGCAGGTTTATTGGCGGCGCGGTGATCGGCAGCGACGAACTCGTTGGCAAGGATGTGTACGGTTTCCTTCGTACCTGTGGTCCTGCCATGAGCCCGGTGACGGCGTGGGCCCATCTTAAGGGGCTGGAGACCCTGCCGCTGCGGATGAAAGGCCACTGCGCCAATGCCCAGGCCCTGGCCGAGTGGCTGCAGGCCCAGGAATTGGTAGAGCAGGTGTACTACCCGGGGCTTTCGGCACACCCGCAACACGATCTGGCTGCGCGACAGCAGGACGGTTTCGGTGGCTTGCTGTCGTTTGAGATTCGCGGCGGGCAGACGCAGGCGTGGCAATTCATCGATGCCCTGCGGTTGATTTCCATCACGGCGAACCTGGGGGATACCCGGACCATGGTTACCCATCCGGCAACCACGACCCACGGACGCATCAGCCCCGAGGCGCGGGTCGAAGCGGGCATTCGCGATAATCTGGTTCGGCTTGCCGTGGGCCTGGAAGAGTTGGGCGATATCCAGCGTGATCTGCAACGTGGATTCGATGCCGTCACTTGACGACCTGCGCGCGAACGTCCGCGCAATCTTCGACCGGGCCACAGACGCGGTAAACGGTGAACGCGCTGTATACCGGGCGTTGCGGGAAGAGGCGCCGGCGGGCCCGGTCGCACTGCTGGCTGTCGGCAAGGCGGCGGGGAGCATGAGCCGCGGGGCGATTCACGCCCTCGGGGAACGAATCGATCGTGCTTTGGTAATCACCAAGCACGGCTATCAGGAAAAGTTGCCCTGGCCGGTGCTCGTGGCCGGACACCCGGTGCCGGATGAAGGGAGCATCGCCGCGGGCAAGGCGGTCGGTCAGCTGGTCGCCGATCTTCCCCAGGGCCACAGCGTGCTGGTGCTGTTGTCCGGCGGCACATCAAGTCTCATGGAATGGCTGCCGGAAGGGGTGACGCTGCGGCAGCTGCAGGACCTGTACCAATTGTTGCTCGGCGCGGGGCTGGAAATCGCCGCCATGAACGCGATCCGCTCGCGGGTGTCCAGACTGAAGGGAGGACGACTGGCGCTCCTGCTTGCGCCACGCCCCGTACATTGCCTGGCCATTTCCGACGTCCCCGGCGATGATCCGGCGCTAATCGGTTCCGGACCCCTGACTGCAAGCAGTGATGCGCTCGCACTGCCCGAGGTGCCGGATTCCCTGCGCAGTCTTTTTGATCGGGCACCCGCGAGTCCGGCGGCAAGCGATCCGGCATTTCGTGCGGTAAATTACAGGATAGTCGCCGGAATCGGGGGCGCCGTGGCGGCAGCGGCGGAAGCGGCGCGGGCCTTGGGGTATGATGCCGACCCGGCGCCGGAGTTGCTGGGCGGGGATGCCATCGAAGCGGGCGAGCGCCTGGCGAAGGAATTGCTCGAACGCCCGCCAGGCTGCGTCCGTATTCATGGGGGTGAAACCACCCTCGTCCTTCCTTCATCGCCGGGGCAGGGCGGACGCAACCAGAGCCTGGCCCTTTCGGCAGCGCGGGTGCTGGATGGTGCACGCGACTGTGTATTGCTGGCGGCAGGAACCGACGGCACGGACGGTCCCGGGACGGACGCGGGCGCCCTGGTCGATGGAGATACCGTTCGGCGCGGCCGGGAGGCCGGGTTGAATGCGAAGGATGCATTGCAGCGGGCCGACGCGGGTCGATTCCTGGAGGCAAGCGGCGATCTTGTTCGTACGGGTCCCACCGGGAATCGACCCGCGTCGGCCCGCTGCAATGCATCCTTCGCATTCAACCCGGCCTCCCGGCCGCGCCGAACGGTATCTCCATCGACCAGGGCGCCCGCGTCC
>JARRJV010000026.1 GCA_037388825.1 Acidiferrobacteraceae bacterium
GTGGTGCCAGGGCAATGTCAGGATAGTCTCCCGCCATACGGCTACGGGTGACACGATCCTGCATGATATTGATGGACGCCGCGAGTACATCGAACAGGCCGAGATGTTCGGTATCGCTATCGAAGAAGCGTGCGAGAAAATTGTTCGTACGGTCCCGCAGTTCATCGGTTAGCCGGTCGAGCATGTTTTCCGGTGCCGCGACCTTCTCCTCTTCCGCCTCATCAGCCCCGGCCTCGTGTGAATAACGGCCGAGCAGGCCACCGTTGAGATTGACGGCGATGACCAGCTGGGCACCCATGGCCCGGCAAAGCGAAACCGGTACGGGATTCACCAGCCCGCCGTCGACCAGCCAGTCTTCCTCAACCCGCGCCGGTGTGAAGAGGCCCGGGATCGAGATGGAGGCACGCACCGCATCCAGCAAGGACCCGTCGCGAAACCAGACTTCCTGTCCCGTGGCGAGATTCGTCGCGACGGCGGCAAAGGGCCGCGAAAGCTCTTCGATAAGCGGTTCGCCGATCCGGTCCCGCAATTCCTCGACCAGCCGATCCCCTTTAACTGCGCCTCCGCCGCTCAACAGGGCGATATCCAGATAGCGCGCCACATCCATGCGGCTCATACCGCGAACCCATTCCTCCAGTTCGTCCAGGTTCCCGCTGCAATAGGCACCGCCGACGAGGGAACCGATGGAGGTTCCGCACACGAGGTCCGGGACGATTCCGATCTCCGCCAGTTCGCGGATCACGCCGATATGGGCCCATCCCCTGGCGGACCCACTGCCCAGGGCCAGACCGATTCGTGGCCTACCTGCAGAATGCTGACCGCGCATGATTGGTGCCCCTCTGGTTTACAGTGCCGCCGCCTTCGCCCGCGCGGCCGCCGCTCCCCCGGTATCGCCGCGACTTTCGCGTGCATCGCCGATGAAGCGCCAGATTTCCTTGCGCAGGCGGCGGTCACCGTCGGCATAGCTGTCCGCGCGCAGGGCGAGATTTTCCGCCTGCTGGTACTGGGACTGGTCCATGCGGATGCGGGCGTATTCCAGCCACAGGCGTGGATTGCGCGGCTCGATACGCAATGCCCGCTCCATTACCGCGGTCGCGTCGCCGAATCGCCCGCTGGGAATGTCGGAACGGGCGCGATCCACCAGGGACTGCACAGCTGGATTTTCCGAGAGGGGTTCCGCCTCGGGCGACCGGGTGGCACAACCCGCCAGCACAGTCACCCCAAACAAAACTGCAACCAGGGTTCTTTTCATTCCTTTGTGCCTCCGATTAAGGCGCGAACAGCTACTTGCCGCCAAACAGGCGTTTGAACCAGTTCCCTATCCCGCCGCCACTGTCACCTTCGGCGCAAGGCGCCTTTTCCTTGGGGGCGGAGCCGACGATAAACGGAATCTCTTCCGCCTTGGCACAGTTGTCATCGGCCCGCAATCCGGTCTCGGGATCGATCATCACCATTTTGACGTCGTCCGGCCGTGCAAGCTTCAGGGGATCCGGATCAAGCCGTGCCATCATAGCACCCCAGACCGTCATCGCCCCGCTGGAACCGGTCAGGTGAGTGGTCTGGTTCTCATCGTTTCCGACCCATACCACGGCCAGGCGATCCCCGGTGAACCCGGCGAACCAGCTGTCGCGCAGTTCATCGGTGGTGCCGGTCTTCCCGGCCACTTGCACGTCCTCGGGCACATAGTTGCGCAGGTGTTTGGCGGTACCGTTGCGCACCACTTCCTGCATGGCGTTGGTCAAAAGATAAATCGGCCCCGGCGGCACAACCTGTTTCACCGCCAGGTCGTAGCGCTGCAACTGTTTTCCATCGGCGGTCAGGACCTCGCGGATGGTGCGCAGGGGCATGTGAAAGCCACCGCTGGCAATGGTCTGGTACATCTGCGCGACCTGGACCGGGGTCATACCCACAGCACCGAGGAGAGTCGACGAATAGGGCGGCAGGTCCTTTTGTACACCGAGCTGGTCCGCGGTTTCGATGATCTGGTCGACGCCGAGATTCAGTCCCAGTCTGGCGGTGGCAACATTGAACGAGTCGGCCAGCGCCTCGCGCAGCGGCACCTCGCCGTGGTACTTGCGATCATAATTTTCCGGCGACCAGTCCGGTCGACCGTTCTGCTTCCATACCAGCTTGCTGTCGTCCAGCGGCGTGATCAGGGTGTACTGGTCCGGATGTTCCAATGCTGTGAGATAAACCGCCGGTTTAAACAGGGAGCCGATCTGGCGCTCGGCGTCCAGCGCGCGGTTGAACCCCTCGAATTTCGGATCGCGGTCTCCGACCACCGCCTGGACCTCTCCATTCTGGGAATTCGTTACCACGATTGCGCCCTGGAGCGTGTTGTCCTTCAGGCGTCGTGCGCGCTCGATCGCGCCAAGACGGCGTTTCAGGGTCTGTTCCGCAACCTGCTGCACCACCGGATCCATGGTCGTGAAGATGCGCAGCCCTTCCGAGCGCAGGTCCTGATCGTAGTAATCCCGCCGCAGCTGCCGATGCACCATCTCCAGGAATGCGGGATGGGGCGAAGTACCCTGCCCCGGCTTGTCGCTTACGTCCAGAGGTTTGGATTTGGCCTCGAGGTAGCGTTGCTCGGTGATCAGGTTCTGATGATATAACTCGGCCAGCACCAGATTGCGCCGATCCAGGGCCCGCTGCGGGTGGCGACGCGGATCATAGTAGGTCGGACCCTTCAACATCCCGACCAGAAGCGCCCCTTGGTGCAACTGCAATTGTTCCACGGGCCGGTTGAACCAGAACTGGCTGGCCAGGCCGAAGCCGTGAATCGCCCGATTCCCATCCTGCCCGAGGTAGACCTCGTTTATATAGGTTTCGAGAATATCCTTCTTGCTATAGTGCAGCTCCAGCAACAGCGCCATGAGGATTTCGTTGAACTTGCGCCACAGGGTCCGTCGGGGCGTGAGAAAGAAGTTCTTCACCAGTTGCTGCGTCAGGGTGCTCCCGCCCTCGATGCGCCCACCGCGCAGCATCGTATACAGTGCCCGCGCGATTCCACGAGGGTCGACACCGTGATGCGTATAGAACTTGCGGTCCTCCACCGCAACCAGCGCCTCAATGACGAATCCCGGAACCTGATCCAGGCGGACCAGAACCCGGTCCTCATTGTGCGCCGGGTAAATCCCTCCGATGGCCACCGGATCGACACGCACCAAATCGATGTTCTTGTTGGTCATGTCGTCACGTAGAGAAACGATATGGTCGCCCTTGAACTTCACCCGCAGGGCATGGGCTGGTTGGGCCCCGTCCCAGTACACAAAGGGCCGGGTTACCAGCTCGACGACGTGACCGCCGCTGTAATACTCGCCAGGCGCTTTCAGTGAGGGATCCGATTCGTAGCGCGAGAGCTTGAGTTCGGAAACGAGTTGATCCTGTTTCAGCTTCAGACCGGCAAACAGTTCCAGTGGCCGAGCATACACACGCGCCGGCAGCGCAAATCGCTTTCCTTCAAACTGGTTGCGGACGACATGGTCCAGATAGACGAGATATCCGGACAGGGCCAACAGAAAGATCAGTGCGGCCAGGCGGATACGGCGAAAAGTAATGGCCCGGCGCAGGCGGGCGAAGAAGCTTCGGACTTTCACGCGTGTGATCAGATTTTCTGGCTGTTGATTCCGGGGCCGGCAGCGCGGCCCGTGCAGGATAAGCAATTATATCGTTGAAATGTGACGGGACCAGCACGGAGCGGCCGGAATACCGTGGCCGCCGACGGTCGGCCGGATTCGCCGGATTCCGGGGCGCACTGATCTCGCGATTGGAGAGAAGATGGTAGCGACGGGTGGACTTGAACCACCGACCCCAGCATTATGAATGCTGTGCTCTAACCGGCTGAGCTACGTCGCCACGGATAGGTCCGGGAGGACCCGGAAAAGAGGCGGAATTTTCAGGGCTTCCCGGGGGGATGTCAAGAATTCGCCGGCCGGCGCAAATCCGCGCCTAGACGTTGAAGCGGAAATGCACCACATCGCCGTCGGCCATGACGTATTCCTTGCCTTCCAGCCGCAGGCGACCCGCCTCCTTGGCCCCTGCCTCGCCCTTGTGCTGGACGAAATCGTCATAGGCCGTGACCTCGGCGCGAATGAACCCGCGCTCGAAATCGGTGTGGATAACGCCGGCGGCCTGGGGTGCCCGCGCCCCGGCTTGCACGGTCCAGGCGCGGACCTCTTTTACCCCGGCGGTGAAAAAGGTCTGCAGGCCCAACAGCGCATAGCCGGCGCGGATCACGCGGTGCAGGCCGGGCTCCGCCAGGCCCATCTCGGAAAGGAACTCCTTCTTCTCGTCGTCGCTCATGTCCACGAGTTCCGCCTCGATGGCGGCGCACACGGGCACGACCTCCGCGCCCTCCGCCGCCGCATGATCGCGTACGGCATCGAGCAGCGGGTTGTTCTCGAACCCCTGTTCATCGACATTGGCGATGTACAGCACGGGCTTGGCGGTGAGCAGAAAAAGGGGCCGGATGAGTTTGCGTTGCTCGTCGTCCAGTTCGAGGGACCGCACGGGATTGCCGTCGTCCAAATGCCTGTGCACGCGGTCGAGCACCTCGCGCAGCCGGATCTGTTCCTTGTCGCCGGCCTTGGATGCCTTTTGCGCCTTTTGCAGCGCGCGATCGACACTGTCCAGATCGGCGAGGCCGAGTTCGGTGTCGATCACGGCAATATCACTCAGGGGATCGACCTGACCCGCGACATGGACCACGTTCTCGTCATGGAAGCAGCGCACCACGTGGGCGATGGCATCCACCTCACGAATGTGGGCCAGGAACTGGTTGCCCAGGCCTTCGCCCTTCGATGCTCCGGCCACGAGACCGGCGATGTCCACGAACTCGATGGTCGTTGGCACCACCCGCTCCGGTTTGACGATCTCCGCGAGCTTGTCCAGGCGCGGGTCCGGAACCTCGACGATGCCGACATTGGGGTCGATGGTACAGAAGGGATAGTTCTCCGCCTGGATTTCTGCCCGGGTCAATGCATTGAACAGGGTGGACTTGCCCACGTTCGGCAGGCCAACGATACCGCATTTGAAACCCATTACGCGTTCCTCTTTCTCAACTTTCCGTCGGTCGCGCGTGCAGCCGGTTCATGACCGCCTGTTCCTCGCCATGAAGAATCGCGGCCAGTTCATCTCGCGCGGTATCAATGGCCCCGTCGATGGCATCCTGTTCTTCCACGCTCGCACGCTTCAATACGTATGATTCCACCAGTGGCGCGGCTCCCGGATGTCCGATGCCAATGCGCAGCCGCGCGAACTCCCGCGAACCCAGCTTGCGTTCGATATCCCGCAGTCCGTTGTGCCCGCCGTGGCCGCCGCCGCGCTTGAAGCGGACTGCGCCCGGCGGCAGGTCGAGATCGTCATGGACCACAAGAATGGATTCCGGCGGGATCTTGTGAAATCGGGCGAAACCAGCGACGGCATCGCCGCTGTTATTCATATAGGTGGCGGGCGCGAGCAACCACACGGTGTGACCGGCGATGTCGGCGCGCCCGGCCTCGGCGGAGAACTTCGATTCCATCTTCATGGCCGCTCCGCAGTGACGCGCAACGGCCTCCAGAAAACGGAACCCGGCATTGTGCCGGGTGTCCGCGTACTGCCTGCCGGGATTGCCAAGTCCGGCGATGAGCATGATGCCCTTGGACATGATCCGCCGGGCGAACTACTCGCCTTCCGGCTTCGCCTCGCCTTCGGCCGGGGCCTCACCCTCTTCCGGTGCCGCCTCCTCTTCCTCGACCGTGGTCTTCACCGCGGTGATGCTGGCCACGGGCTGGTCGCCGTGGGACAGACTGGTGAGTTCCACACCCTCGGGCAGCTTGAGGTCGGAAAGATGCACGGACTCATGCAGGTCCAGACCCGACATATCGACCTCGATATACTCCGGCAACTGTGAAGGCAGGCAGCTGACATCGACCTCGGTAATGATGTGGGTGACGATGCCGCCCTGGATCTTCACGCCGGGGGCGACGTCCTGACCGACGAAATGAAGCGGCACGCTCATATGGATCTTCTCGTCGGCAGAGATGCGCTGCAGATCGATGTGCATGACCAGCGGCTTGTGCGGATGGTAGTGCACATCGCGCAATACGGCCTGTTCCGACTGGCCGTCGTGGTTTACCTTCAGAATGGAGGTGTGAAAGGCCTCGTTTTCCAGCAAATGCCAAAGGCTGTTGTGGTCCAGCGACACCATGGCCGGGGCCTTGCCACCACCATAGATAATGGTCGGGATCTTTCCCTCGCGACGAAGGCGGCGGCTCGCACCCGTACCTTTCGCCGTACGCGTTTCCGCGCTCAGTTCAAAGTTCGCAGTCATTGTCTTGCTCCAATTTTTCTCGACCTCCCCCGCGACCAGGGTTGGCCAATTTCCAATTCCCGGCATGGGCCGGGTCCCGTAGACCGATCGCTACGCGATCAATCCATAAACAACGAGCTCACCGAATCGCCCTCGGCGATCCGGCGTACGCTCTCGGCGAGCAGCTCGGCGATGCTGAGCGCCCGTATCTTGTCTGACTTCTGCGCATTCCCGTTCAACGGGATGGTATCGGTCACAACCAGTTCATCCAGCCTGGACTCGCCAATGCGCTCGACCGCCTTGCCCGACAGCACCGGATGGGTGCAGTAGGCAAGCACCTTCTTGGCCCCATGGTCTTTCAGGGCGCCGGCCGCCTCGCACAGGGTACCGGCGGTATCCACCAGGTCATCCATCAGCACACAGGTGCGGTCTTCCACATTGCCGATGATGTTCATCACCTTGGCCTCGTTGGGCCGCGGTCGGCGCTTGTCGATGATCGCCAGGTCCGCCTCCAGGTGTTTGGCCAGGCCGCGGGCCCGAACCACGCCACCCACATCCGGCGACACCACCAGCAGGTCCGGATACTCGTGCTTCCAGATATCGCCGAGAAGCACGGGACCGGCATAGATGTTGTCCACCGGTATATTGAAGAATCCCTGGATCTGATCGGCATGCAGATCCATGATCAGGGCACGGTGCGCGCCGGCCGTGGAAATCATATCCGCCACCAGCTTGGCCGTGATTGCCACCCGCGCCGTACGCGGCCGCCGATCCTGGCGCGCGTATCCGAAATACGGCATGACCGCGGTGATGCGCCCGGCCGAGGAACGCTTGGCGGCATCGATCAGCACCAGCAATTCCATCAGGTTGTCATTGCTGGGGGCGCAGGTAGGCTGGACCAGGAACACATCCTTGCCGCGGATATGTTCCATCAGCTCCACCATGACCTCGCCGTCGCTGAAACTTCCGACCAGGGCGCGGCCCAGGGGCAGGCCGAGATGGCGCACCATGCGCTCGGCAAGTTCCGGGTTGGCGTTTCCGGCGAATACAACGACGTTGTCCAGCGACACGTGTTCTCCCCTTCGGTCTTCGGCGGTGCCGGTGCGGCGTCGACTTCCGCGTCCACGTCGTACCTTATATATATGGTTGGGGCGCCAGGATTCGAACCTGGGAATGCCGGAATCAAAATCCGGTGCCTTACCGCTTGGCTACGCCCCAGGAAATCACCCGGATCCCTGCTTCGGCGTCACCGCCTTCAGCCCGTCTGCCGCGCCAGGCGATCCAGTAGCGGCGACCGGTTCAGGGCGCGGGCGACGAAACCGGTACAGCCCTGCGGCGCTCCGGCCAGAATCTCTTGCCCGCGATCGCGATCGGCCACCTCGATGAAAGCGCATGCACCGGATCCGCTCATCCGGGCCTTGCCGAATTGACCGAGCCATTGCAGGGTGCGATCCACATCGGGGTAGAGTTTCCGCACCACCGGCTCCAGGTCATTGTGCCCCTGGCCTTCGCGAAAGGCGCGTATTGTGATGGGAGGGCTATCACGTGTCAATTCGGGGCGGGCAAATACGCTCGCGGTGGATACGGCCACGGCGGGGCACACCACAAGATACACCGGCTCCGGCAGGTCCACCGGTTCCAGCCGCTCCCCGACCCCCTCGGCCCAGGCCGCATGGCCATGGACGAAGACCGGTACATCGGCGCCCAGA
This sequence comes from Acidiferrobacteraceae bacterium, assembly GCA_037388825.1. Taxonomy (NCBI): domain Bacteria; kingdom Pseudomonadati; phylum Pseudomonadota; class Gammaproteobacteria; order Acidiferrobacterales; family Acidiferrobacteraceae; species Acidiferrobacteraceae bacterium. Next base: position 8,002 of record JARRJV010000026.1, read on the forward strand.
CCCAGACCGATGCGCGCCAGCTCCGAAACCGGCAGGTCCAGTCCCCACAGGAGATTCAACGCCACCAGGGTCGTGGCGGCATCGGAACTCCCTCCCCCCAAACCGCCCCCGACGGGCAGCCGTTTGTTCAGGGCGATGCGCGCACCACGCCCGGCGGCACCGGCTTGCTGCAGGGCCCGGGCGGCCCGTACACACAGGTGGGCTTCGTCGCGGACGCCGGGCAGGCTCTCGATCAGGCCGATCGTTCCATCATCCGTGCAATCGAAGGACAGCGCGTCCGAGAAATCAACAAACTGAAAAACCGTCTGCAACTCATGATAGCCGTCCGGGCGACGGCCGGTGACATGCAGCATCAGATTCAGTTTTGCCGGGGCGGGCCAGGAAAGCTCAGGTGCATTCATGGCCGCAGCCTCAAGGATTGAGGTTCCATTCGTTCACCACCAGCCGCAGACTGAGTTCCACATCGGAAGCGTCGTCGGGCCGGTGCACCATGTCGATCTTTTCCGGCAACTGCAGGCTGGCAAAGGTTCCATAGGAAACGAAGTGCACAGTCCACCCGTCCTGGCTTACCGACTCCAGTCGGCCACGACCGTCCAGACGAACCTGACCCCGGGTGCCCGGGGCCGCCAGCCCCCGCACCCAGTACCGCAGTTCGTCCACCGGAATGCGCCAGCCCGTCACCCGTTGCAGCAGGCGGCTGGCATCGCTGTCCCGCAGATCGTTCCCGCGGCTGTCCCGCAGCCGCGTACCGCTGGCGTCCTGCTCAACAATCACGGTACCCGCGCCCACAGGCCCGTGCAGGGAAAGTCGCTGGCTGCCATCGTCCCGCTTCCAACGCAGGGCCGCCTGCCAACCACGATCTCCGGCACGCACGGCGATTCGTCCCTGCAGATCCCAGCGGTCAATCCGATCCAGGATTTGTTGGCGCTCCTGCCAACGGGCCTGAAGGGCGGCGCCGGTCAGCGCGGGCGGAGTTACACATCCCGCCAGCATCAGGACCGGGAGGAGCAGAAGAAGACGCTTCACGGATTGAATTTCTTGATGACGCGCAGAAGCGTTTCGTTCCCGGGGGCCTGTTCCAGGGCCCGCTTCCACACACGCCGGGCCTTTGAATGCTCGCCACTGACCCACAACACCTCACCCAGATGCGCCGAGATCTCGGCATCGGCGCGAAGCTTCAGTGCGCGGCGCAGGTAGCGCACCGCATCCTGCAGGTTGCCAAGGCGATAATGCACCCAGCCCATGCTGTCGAGAATAAACGGGTCGTTGGGCCGGAGGGCCAGTGCATGCTTGATCAGCTTGTACGCCTCCTGCTTGCGGTCGGTACGGTCCGCCAGCGTGTAGCCCAACGCATTCATGGCATTGGCGTTCTCCGGGTCCAGCTTCAGCAGCAGACGAAGATCGCGTTCATGCAGCGTCAAGTCGTCCAGCTTTTCCGCCACCAGCGCACGAGCATAGAGCAGATCCTGGTGTTCGGGCAGGCGCTTGAGTGCGGCGTTGAGCACATCCAGGGCTTCCCGGTAGCGTTTTGCTTCGCGCAAAATCTGTTCTTCGGCCAGCGCCAGTTCCGCTCTCTGGTCATTGTTCTCGGGAATGATGCCGTGAAGCAGGCCCCTTGCATCCTGGAGCTTGCCTTCCTTGGCCGTGACGACTGCATAGCGCACACTGGCCTCGAAGGCGTAACGTCCGGAACTGACCTGGCTGTACCATTTCAGGGCCTGCGGGTAGTTTTTCTTTCGTTCGGCAACACGGCCGAGGTACAACAGGGCCTGGCTGTCATCGGGATTGACCGCGACCACCTTCTTCAGATAGTGCCCGGCATCGTCCAGACGATCGGTCTGGAGCGAAAGCAGTCCCAGGGCAAACAGCACGTCACGGTCCTCGGGCCGATCCTTCAGAACCAGGCTGAACTGTTCGCGCGCGCCATCCCAGTCCTTGCGATCGACCAGATGACGGGCATAGAACATGCGTACGCGCGTCGCATGGGGGTTGTGGCTCAGGAACTGACGATAGAAAGTGGCTGCACCAGCGCCATCGTTTTCCTGTACCAGGATGCGTCCCTTGATAATGGCCGCGTCCTCCCACCCGGGTCGCAACAGCAATGCCCGGTCGATGGCGGCCGAGGCCGTGGAAAGATCCTGGCCGCGAATTGCGATATGGGCAAGCGCGATCTGCGCCTCGGCACTCTGCGCATGGCGTGCCATCAGGTGCTGCATGATGGCAACTGCCTTCGGGTTCTTTGCGTAGCGACTCAGGGTCCCGGCAACGCGCAGGTAGGCCTTTCCCAACTCCTTGTGCGTATCCCCGTACTCGATGATCTTCTCCAGCTGCACCTGGGCCTCGTCCACCTTGCCCAGCTCCAGCAGGACGGCGGCCAGCGCATCTTTCGCATCCACGGACTCCGGCTGAAGTTCCGCCCATAGCCGAGCGCACTCGAGCGTATCCCCGTAGCGACCCGAGTACAGGCCCGCAAGGGTCGCACGCTTGGCTAATCGGGGATCGCGGGTCGCCATTGCTGCGCGCGACAGGGCCCGAACCGATACCCCGAACTCGCCGCGCCGACCGGCGATCTCTCCGAGCAGGATGTCGTTCAGAACGGGGCCGGTCAGCCGTACCCGAGGCAGCGTCATCGTCTCTTCGACAGGCGGCTCCGAAACCGCTGCCGATTCCTGGTCCTGCGCCGGCTTGACCGCCGGGCCCGCACAGCCACCCAACAGCACCACTGCCGACAGGGCAAGAAAACGTGAAGAGAGTCTCATTGTATTGGTTGTGCCCATGGGTAATCCGGCTTGACGCGGGTCGGCGCCCGAAAAACGGCACCGAAGGTTTCCAGTGTGATGGATGTATATATGGGTTTCAACTTAGTTAAACCCATCCCTCACTGATAAAATGTGACGGATTGCATCCGGAAAAGCCCATGAGCGCACCCGTCGTCTTTCTGTTCGTTGCCCTGGTCTTCGTATTCGCCTACCGCTTCTTCGCGAAGCTTCTGGCGGACACCGTATTCGGGCTCAATACCAATATTATAGCGCCGCCAGCCAACAGCGCCGACCAGGGTCCGGCCGCCGGCCCGCTGATCCTGCTCGGTCAGCATATCGGGTTGATCGCCACCGCGATCACCCTGAGCACAACGGCCGTGGCCGTGATCTGGGGCTGGGTTCCGGCCTTTCTCTGGATCGTCATCGGCACGACCGTGGCCGGTGGAACCTACGGTCTGGGAAGCCTGTGGTTATCCGCCCGCCATCCGGGCCAGGGTCTGGGGACCGTTGTGCAATCCTATGTGGGTGGCCCCATGTGGTCCGCCTTGCTGTTTCTTTCGTTGATCCTGCTGACCGCATTCAATGCAAGCCTGGTGGTGATCATCGCGAGCCTGCTGGTCGATCACGCCGGCATCGTGCTTCCTTTCTGGGCCGAGTTGCTCCTGGCCGCGTGGCTGGGCGGGATGCTCTACGGGCGCCCCGATCGGACCGTGTGGGTGGCCGGCCCGATATCCCTGCTGTTGTTGGTCCTGCTTGTCTGGCTCCTGGGGAAGGTCCCGGCGGGATTCTCCGGCGCATTCAATCTGGATCTGTTCGGCAATACCTTGCTTTCCGTGGATGCCGGTTTGGCCTGGATGGTACTGTTGCTTGCCTTTGTCGTGTATGCCCAGCGACTCCCGGTCGCGGGGTTTCTTCGTCCCTACGCACTGCTATCCACCTCGCAGATCGCACTGGTGGTCCTGGGCCTGCTCGCGGGCATCACCATCCTGCACCCACCATTTGCTGCCCCGCAGTTCCACGCAACGCCCGATGCACCCGGTGTATTGCCCTGGCTGTTCCTGACTGTTACCGGTGGAGCGATCGGAGGGATTACCCTGCTGATCGCCAGCGCGTTCACCGGTCCGGCACTACGACACCGGCGGGAGGTCCGCCTGGTTGGCTATGGCGGCGCCCTGGCCGAGGGTGTCATCGCCCTCTCGGCCCTGTTCGCGGTCAGCAACGGCCTCGATGCGCCGACGTGGAACTCGCTGTACGGCTCCTGGCACAAGCTGCTGGATCCGTCTTATCTGGTGGAGGTTTACGTCAATGGCGGCGCCTGGTTCGGTTCCGCGCTGGGGCTGAGCAACGATATCGCAACCAATTTCACGGCGCTGGCCCTGGCCGCCATCAGCTTCGTCAGCCTGGAGGCCGGCGTCCGCCTGGAACTGGCGGTGCTCACGGAAACCGGGCGGCGCTTTCGTGCCCCGTCTCCGGACCGTGACCCGAAGAAGATTCCCTGGTTCCTCCTGCTGCTCCTGGCCGTGGTGATTCTGGCCGACGCCAACGGTGGGGCGCCCTCCAGCTGGCTGGTATTCGGAAGCGCCAATGCCGTGCTGGCCTGCTTCGGTCTGCTGCTGATGGTCGCGGCCCTGACCCGGGACCATCGTCCCGGCCGTCTGGTCGCCGCCCTGCTGCTGCTGATTCTCGCCCTGACGGTGTGGGCCCTGATTGCGGCCCTGGGCTACTGGTGGCAGCGCTCCGCCTGGGTCCCTCTGGCCCTGGACTTGCTATTATTGGGCTTCGGGGGCTGGATATCCCTTGAAACCGTACGCATATTGAGAGTACCGACCGGCAGGCCTTGACAGGGGACCTGTGCGCGCCAAAATCCGTAGCCCGATTCAGGACGGCTTCATCCATGCAACTACTGGCACTGGGCATCAATCACAAGACCGCTCCCGTGGAACTGCGGGAACAGGCTGCTTTTGCGCCGGAAATCCTGTCGGCCGCCCTGCGCGACCTGACGGCCAGCGGTGTCTGCGACGAGGCCGCCATTGTGTCCACCTGCAATCGGACCGAGGTCTACTGCGGAACCATTCACGGCGCGGAACGTAAGGCCCTGGAGTGGTTCTGCAAATATCTGCACCTGGATGCCGCTACCGTCCAACCCTTCGTCTACCAGCACCCGGACGAGGATGCGGTTCAGCACGTATTCCGTGTGGCCGCGGGACTGGATTCCATGATCCTGGGCGAACCCCAGATCCTGGGCCAGATCAAGGATGCCTTCGCCGCCGCCCACAAGGCAGGCGCCACCGGCAAGATGCTGAACCGGCTGTTCCAGCAGACCTTTTCGGTGGCCAAGACCATTCGCACCGACACGGCGATCGGCGCCAGCGCGGTGTCCGTCGCATCCGCCGCCGTAACCCTGGCCAAGCAGATTTTCAACGAGCTTTCGCAGAAGACCGTTCTGCTCATTGGCGCCGGCGAGATGGTCGAACTTTGCGCCCGCCACCTGGCGGAACACGGCATCGGCAAAATGATCGTCGCCAACCGCACCCAGGAACGGGCCGAACTGCTGGCACGGGAGTTCGGGGCGGAAGCAATCTCCCTGGCGGAAGTACCAGAGCGCCTGGCCGACGCCGACATCGTCATCTCATCCACCGCCAGCCAGCTGCCCATCCTGGGCAAGGGCACGGTGGGACGGGCCCTCAAGGCGCGCCGTCATCGCCCCATGTTCATGATCGACATTGCCGTACCGCGCGACATCGAGGCCGAAGTCAGCGAACTCAACGACGTCTATCTCTACACGGTCGACGACCTGCGCGACGTGGTACAGGAAAACATCAATTCACGCCAGCAGGCGGCCAAGGAAGCAGAGAAGATCATCGACATCAAGGTCGCCGAATTCATGCGCTGGGCCCGCTCCCTGGACGCGGTTCCGACCATTCTCCACCTGCGCGGCAACACGGAGGCGATCCGCGAGGCCGAGATTGCGCGCGCCGAGCGGCGCCTCGCCCGGGGCGAGGATCCGAATGAGGTATTGCGTGATATGGCCCGCACCCTCGCGAACAAGCTCATCCACAGTCCGACCGCGGCACTGCGACAGGCCGACCACGACGGCGACACCCGGCTGCTGGAAGCGGCACGCCGGCTGTTCAACCTCAACGACGATTAACATGAACCCCGCGATCGAAGCCAAACTGGACCACCTGGTCCAGCGGGGCGACGAACTCAATGCCCTGCTCAGCGAACCCGAGGTCATCAACGACCAGAAGCGGTTTCGTGCCCTCGCCCAGGAACACGCCGAGGTAACGCCCGTCGTCGAAAAATATGAGGAATATCGTAGTGCGCAGGCGAACCTTGATTCCGTGGAAGGAATGTTGCGCGATTCCGATGCCGAGATGCGTTCCATGGCGCAGGAGGAACTGCCCCAGGCCCAGGAACGGGTTGCCGCGCTGGAAGACGAGTTGAAGAAATTGTTGCTGCCACGTGACCCCAACGATAGCCGCAACGTATTTCTTGAAATTCGTGCCGGTACCGGGGGCGACGAGGCCAGTCTGTTTGCGGCCGACCTGTTTCGCATGTACAGCGCCTACGCCGAGAAGCGTGGATGGAAGGTGGAAGTCCTCAGCAGCCATGGCAGCGATGTGGGCGGATACAAGGAAATCATTTCACGCGTGATCGGCCAGGGGGCCTACTCACGCCTGAAATTCGAGTCCGGCGCCCACCGCGTACAGCGTGTTCCACAGACTGAGGCCCAGGGTCGCATCCACACCTCGGCCTGTACGGTAGCGGTCATGCCGGAAGCGGAAGAGATCGATGAAATCAGCATTAACCCGGCGGACCTGCGTATCGATACGTACCGTGCCTCCGGCGCCGGCGGTCAGCACGTCAACCGCACCGATTCCGCGGTACGCATTACCCATTTGCCCAGCGGCATCGTGGTCGAATGCCAGGACGAGCGTTCGCAACACAAGAACAAGGCGCGCGCCATGTCCGTGTTGCAGGCCAAGTTGTTGCAGGCGGAACAGGACAAGCAACAGAGCGAACAGGCAGCGACGCGCCGGAGCCTTGTCGGCAGCGGTGACCGCTCGGAACGAATCCGCACCTACAATTTTCCCCAGGGCCGGATCACCGACCACCGGATCAATCTCACCCTGTACAAACTCGAGCAGGCCATGGCGGGAGATCTGGACGAGATCATCGACCCGCTGATCGCCGCCGACCAGGCCGACCAGCTCGCTGCCCTGGCGGGTTGACCGTGAACGCAGCCCAAACCATCTCCCGCGCGCTGCACCGGGGAATCCACTTCCTGACCGGATCGGTGCCGCTTCCGGCCCTGGAGGCGCGGGTCCTGCTCGAGTTTGCAACGGGGCTGGAGCACACTGCACTCCTGCGCGACTCCGAGCGCACCTTGTCGCCGGACGAGGCACAACGTTACGACGACGCGCTCGAACGCCGACGGTGCGGCGAACCGGTCGCCTACATCACCGGTGAGCGCGAGTTCTGGTCGTTGCCCCTGAAAGTGACCGAAGACACGCTGATTCCCCGGGCTGATACGGAACTATTGGTGGAACAGGCGCTGACCCATATTCCCGCGGATGTTGACTGGTGTATTGCCGATCTGGGCACCGGTTCGGGTGCGGTGGCACTGGCCATTGCCGGGGAACGCCCGCGCTGCAAGATCATCGCGACCGATACGTCCATTGAGGCCCTGGATGTCGCAAAGGTGAATGCCGATCGTCTGCAGATTGACAATATCGACTTTCGGTATGGGTCCTGGTTCGATCCGATCGACAACGGGGAGTGCAAGGTTGTTGTCAGCAACCCCCCCTATGTCTGTTCGGACGATCCGCACCTGGAAAGCGGCGATGTCGCCCACGAGCCACGCCATGCACTGGTGGCGGGTGCCGACGGGATGGACGACATCCGCACGATCATTTCAGGCGCGACCTTGTGCCTGGCGCGAGGCGGCTGGCTGCTGCTGGAACATGGTTTCGACCAGGGTGGGCCGGTGCGAGAAGAACTGCGGCAAGCATCGTTCCGGGAGATAGGCAGCCTGCGTGACCTGGCCGGACTGGAACGCGTGACCCAGGCCTGTCGTCCAGGCCAGTAGGGATAACTATTCTTCGCGGAGGCTGGTTTCAGGCTGCGGCTTTCCCAGCAAGCGATCCGGCTGAACCAGGTCCAACCGGGGAGACTTCTGCGAACGATGGCCTTCCTGGCGAATGATGGTGTAGTTCCCATCTCCCGCGACGGCGGTCCCTTCGGTTCCGGGCTCGAGGTGCATGGAAAGGGACATACGCGCAAAGTGCGCCAGCACCGCCGTATCCGGCAGACCCGATACCGCCGCCACCACGTATTCCGGCAATCCCTGTTCCCAACCCGCGGGCTTGCGCGCCCACAACAGCGCCGCCGACAACACATCCTGGCCGCGTCGCGCGAACTCCTCCGGATCGACTCCCGCGGTACGCTGCGTCGCGGCAACCTTGTTCAGACTGGCAAGGGCAAGACGGGCGGCAATGGTGGTGCGATCGGCACCCGACAGCCACCGCTGGGCCCAGTCCGTGAACGGATGATCGTAGTCCAGATCCCTCACGGCCATGATGGCGAAGGCCAGCTTCTGGATCGGTGCAACGGTCGGTACGCTCAACTCCCGGATATACAGGTTCACGCCCGCCCGGCGTGGCACCAGGGCGACCTCCCGATGCCGGATCTCGAACAGCCGCACCGGCGCGGACTGGGCATGCAGGGGATTGACCATCACCGCCAGTTGCGGCGTGGACATGCATTCCCAGGTGTTGCGCGAAATGAGATCTCCGCCCTCGTGGCGGGACTGGATGAAATGCCCCGAATGGATTTGCGAGCCCCGCAGGCTGCGGCCATTTGCATCGGTCAGCAGATAACAGGGTTTCAGAAAGTTCATGGAACGTGAAACTCCAGGGCACAGTCGAGATGAACCTGCCCAGTACACCCACCGCGGGCCCGGCTTGCAAGGCCGGGCCGATGGATTCGCACGGATTGTCGACGAACGGAACAGGGCTGCCTGGTCAGCGGACTCCAGGTGCGATCGTACCCCCATTGTGTTACGTTTTTTCTCCACAGAGGAGAACGCCATGACCGGAGTGCGGCGCCTGATTTGCAAGACCCTGCCGTGGCTGCTGCTGGCCACACTGGCCTCTCCTGCCTGGGCCCTGGACTTTACGGTCGATACAATTCAGGACACACCCGATGCGACCGCAGGGGATGGTGTTTGCGGAGACGCTTCCGGTTGTTCCCTGCGGGCGGCAATACAGGAAATCAACACAACAACAGGTACCCACACGATCCTGCTGCCCCCCGGTACGTACACCCTTACGGAAACGGGTACGGGCGAGGACTTTGCGGCCACCGGTGATCTCGATATCAACAGCGCCGGGTCCACAGTCACGATCGAGGCCGATAGCAGTGCCGGAGGTACCGCCGCCAACGTGATAATCGAACCCGATGCGGCGCTGCCGTTCCAGGATCGCCTGTTCCAGGTCGTCGATGCCGCCGCCGTAACCCTCAAGAACCTGACCCTGCGCAATGCCAATGCCGCCTTTACTGGCGCCGGTATCTACAACTCATCGACCGCAACCGTATCGCTGGACGGCGTGATCCTTTCGAACAACATCGCGACCTCAGGCAGTGGCGGCGCGATTTCCAGCAACACAGGGGGGACGGTCAACATCACCAATTGCACCTTGGACGGGAATTCCGTCACTTCGGGTTTCGGCGGCGCGATCCAGGTCTCCAGCAGCACCTTGACCATCAGTGGCTCGAACTTTTCCGGGAACACGGGAGGGCCGGGTGGTGCAATCTACGGTGGCCCCGGCTCTACCCTCACGATCGACAATTCTATCTTCAGCGGCAACAGTGCTTCAGCTTCGCAGCAGGGCGGTGCCGTGTACTCGAGCAACTCACTGACCGTCAACAGCAGCACCTTCAGCGGCAACAGTGCGGGAAACTCCGGCGGCGCCCTGTACAACACCGGCACCGCAACTGTTTCCACGAGCACATTTTCCGGCAACAGTGTCAGTGCCGACGGCAACGGCGGCGGAATCACCAATACCGGCACGCTCACCCTGCGCAACGACACGCTGAGCGGCAACCTGGCCAATGGCAACGGTGGCGGCCTGTACAGCGCCGGCGGTGCGAATTCCACGCTGAACAACGTCACCATCGCCGACAACGTCGCCAACTATGATTCCAACGGCGTTGGCAATGGCGGCGGCCTGTATGCCGCGGCAACGACCACGTTGAATTTCAGCAATACGCTGATCGCCAACAATACCGACAACAACACTACAAACACCGCGCCCGATTGTGCGGGTAGCATCACCTCCCAGGACTACAACCTGATATTCGACACGAGCAACTGCACCATCGGCGGTACGACCACCAACAATGTCACTGGCAGTGATCCCTTGCTGGGCGTTCTGCAGGCCAATGGTGGCCCCACCCAGACCTACGCCCTGGGAACGGGCAGCCCCGCCATCGACGCGGGCAATCCAAACGTCCCGCTCGATGGAGTAGGCTACCGCTGCGAGGCCAACGACCAGCGCGGCATTTCCCGGTCCGGTGCCGGCAGCGCCTGTGACATCGGCGCCTTCGAATCCTATGGCAGCGTCGACCTCGCGATTACCATGATCCAGGCCGCATCTAGCGTCCACGTGGGCAAACCCATCGACTACACCATCACCGTCACCAAAAATGCCGGCGGCCTTACTGATCCGGCCACGGCGGTGACGGTACGCCAGACCCTGCCGGACTCCGCCTACACCAGCTTCGTGAGCGCGAGCTCCAGCGATTTTACCTGTGGCGCGCCCAGCGGCGGCGTGCTCACCTGCACCATGCCTTCACTCGCCACCGGCAGCAGCGCCATCGTGACCGTCCGGGTTCGAGCCGATGTCACCGGCAGCGTCAGCAGCTCGGCCGCCGTCAGTGCCGCTGAAACCGACACAAATATTGCAGACAACGACTCCGGCGCGGTGAACACGACACTGACACCGGCGTCGGGGAAAAAGAGTTGTTTCATCGCCACTGCCGCCTTCGGATCGCCCATGGCCCACGACGTAATCACACTGCGGCGCTTCCGCGACGAGTATCTGCTGCCCAACGCCGCCGGACGAGGCTTTGTCCGCCTGTACTATCGCTACAGCCCGCCGCTGGCGGCGCGGATCCGTCGCAGCGAAACCCTGCGCTCATGGGCGCGGGCGAGTCTGATTCCCCTGGTGATGGTGAGCCGCATACTGACTGACCATCCCGACCCGACGCCCGAACCCTGAGGGCGCTCCACCCGGAGCGGGTGTACAATTGGGTCATGGACGATGCCCAACTGCTGCGCTACAGCCGACAGATCCTGCTGCCCCAGGTCGATGTCGCCGGCCAGGAGAAACTGCTGGGCTCCCACGC